>CAYRTN010000001.1:0-43086 GCA_964427235.1 uncultured Chthoniobacter sp.
AACAAGACCGTTTCTTGATAAAAAATAAATCTCATTTAAAATTGCGACAGGCGTTAGATCCGCACCGCACCCAAGCGTTGTGTTTGCCGTTCCCTTAATTGCTTCGAATGGGAATGTAGCGTTACCTGTATTTTGAAAAAACTCAATAGACCTTGTGCCAAAGACATACAATATACCAGCACATGATAAAACTGTTATGATATTATCTGATTTTTGTGTTGCACTTGCAAAATCTAAAGATGAAAACGTGCGACCGTCAAGCAATGCCGATATAAAGAACTGTTGTGTACCCCTTCTGCGAAATATAAAATAACCGTCCATATCGGTAAATGTTTTTGGATTATATGGTAAAGACGGATTATATAACGTACCAGACTCAAGAACTCTATAAACTGAATCAACTTGGTATTTCCATGAAAGAAACGCTATTTGACCAACGGAATTGTCAAGAATATTATAAACTTCCCCTGACGCTGTGGTAAAGGCATAATCTGCAACCAAAGTACCCGTTAAATCGTATTTTCTTATTTTCGTAGTGCCCACAACATAATAAAAGCTATTTATATGTGTTAACCCTCTAACCTCTTCCCCTGTATCTATAAGTAAATCTAAACCACCTCTTTGACGCAATGTATATTCGCTTTCCTCCCCATATTGGTTAGGAATAGAATACATATTTTGCAATAACTGATTATTAGGGTTTTTAGCACTGTTAACAGATACTTCTTTTGATAACGGTAAATTTATTTTTGGCATTATTCAAACATTCCATTGCTAAACCCTACATTAATAGAGGCGTCCTCAAAATCATGCAATCGTTGCAATGAATACAATCTCTCAACTTCAACACCTAAGATACTTGATTTACTGTAAAAACCATTTTGCATAGCAAGTCTTTGAGCAAGACTATAAATGATAATATCATAAAATTCATTCGGAGATGGTATTGTATCAGTCGAACTGTCTAAATCATCAAAAGGTCTTTCAATGACAAGATTAATATATTGACTCTCATTTTCTGATTGCGGATATAAAAACAACCGCCCTTCGTCTATCTTGGGCTGATAATAAAATTGTGTTGGATTGCCTGCCATAGCTTTATAGGATAACGCTTGGTATTCATTCATAGACATCTTGCTAATGCCTATCTCTGAATTAGTGTCATATTGCACCGTAGCGTCTGAAATGCTTAAAGGTTTAGTAATGCGTGCTGTATATGAATACACCTTAGAATCAACGGTAAATGCACTTGTGAACGCACTTGATACAGTTATCACATTGCCAACAACATTACTTACAGTACGCCACACAAACACATTGCTTGAATTTAATACCCCGATTGTATCAGATATTGCAATTCCTGTACCGCTTGCAACCGTGAATGATGTATTTCCTGATGCAATAGCGACGCTTAATGTTGTTTTAACAAAATCACTTTTTAAAATAAACCTATCACCCGATTCGGATAGCGTATATTCTGATTGTCCAATCGTAGGAATTAAGACAGCACTCTCATAAGACCATAGACGCAAACCTCGCGACATAAGGTTTTTCATAATGATATTTAATGATTGTGAAGCATTAGTAATTTCAGTTGATGATAATGTTTCGACAGGGTCTATGATAGACGCTAGCCTGTATGCTTCATAAATAATATCATTACGGGTAAGGCTAAAATTAAAGTTATTCGAGACCGACATATCCTGTTAAACTCACATCTTTTAAATTTCTTGGTCTTGGATTATCCACTGCTATTTTTTCACTCATGGCTTTAACCATTAATTCTTGTGGGTGTTGTTCATACCAGTATTTGTAATAAACACGCTTGCCGTCATAAGTCATACGTGTTTGCGATGCAAGTACCACTTGACCGCTAACATCGCATTGCACTTTATAATCCATTAAATATCTCTAACGATTAATTTTAAATCTCTGCTACCGCCTTCGGTACTTGCAGAAACAATTTTAACCCATTCACCGATTGCAGAAACATCATTAACATTTACTTGCATAATGCTATTAGCAACTACTGGAATTGATAATGCAGTACCAGCAGAAATATAATGTGCTTTATACGTTCCTGTCTGTGTCTTTGATGATGTCAATGTTACCGTTGCACCTGTCATTGTTGCAGGGAACTCAATACCTACAATATTACCAGAGACAACACCTACCGCAGTAGATGTTGTTGCACCGTTGGCAATATTAACAGCAACACTTGCTGAACGATTCGCCATTAGAACTCTCCGAACGCTTGAATGTAGTTAAGTGTCATAACACGAGAAACAGCAGAAGCATTTTGAACACCATAAGAAAGTGTCAAATTTGCTGTTGGTAAGTTAGTCAATGTTGTTTGTGTTGCGGTTTTAACACCGTTAACATAAACCTCAACTTTTGTACCGCCATCATAAAAGAACCCAATCTCAATGAACGTATCATCGGCAATGGTTGCAACACTTGATAATGTTGTCAATGTGCTACTATTGGCTAAAATAAGATTTACTGCCCCTGCACCACTTGGCTTTAAAAAGTAAACACCATCAGAAACAGCAAGAGGCGTAGTATCTGTTTTTTGCAATCCAAACACAAGAGACGCATTGTTTGAGTTGTTTACTTTTAAGCGTGTCTTAAAAACAAGTTTTTTACCTGCTTCAAAAACAAACGGCTCAATCGTTGCCGAGTTGCCACCCTTCCACTGCAGAAATGTATTTTCAGAGTTAGTTGCACTGTTAGTCAGTGTCAATAAACCGCCCTTGCCCGATACAATAGAAACAGCCCCAGTACCAGTAACAGTATAATTCCCCGAGGCATATTCATTGCCCCATTGGCTAATACCATAATATTTTGTTTGGTCTAAGTTGGGAAAGTCGTTATAGACTCCCCCTGAACCTGCCCTAACATTCGTCAATCCACTTGGGAAATGTGTTATTGCCATTAAATTAAGCTCCTGCTGAACCGTAAACACAACGCCAGTCATGGTATGCAAAAGCATAAGACTCATAACCCATTGTATAATCCACTTTTGTAGAGAAGTCATAATCGTTGTCTAATTCCAAAGGATTAGCAACGAAATGAACAAGACCCTCTCCCATATTGAAATCATTGAGAACGAACCATGCGTCCTCGTCTGTCAAATATGGTGATGTAATAATCTCAAGAGGATATTTTGAACCAACGGCGTTTAAATCATTATCCGCAGTACCAACACGCAAAGACGAATTGATAATACGTTCTGCCTCTGCCCAGTTACTCGAATGAACAAGTAATTTTTTAGGTTTTAGCATGATTTGTTTACCGTTAGTATCCTTAGCTTTGAGAATATCAGTGATAACTTGCTCAATGCCTGCCTCTGATAAATCACTATTACCACTTGATATAAGATTGCCTTGAACCGAACCAGTAGCGGACGGGTGACTTGCTGTAATCATAGCAACAGCATCTCCGTCTGTACGTGTAGCGGTAAACGCATTATTAAAGATTTGATGTCCCAAAATTTCTTTGGTTTCACGAAATGAATCGCCTAAGCGAATTGCACGCTGTGTTGTGACTTTCTTATCTTGTCCATATTGCTTTTCTTCTTTGGTAACACCAAAGCCTAAAGCAACAGCATACATATATGTTTTGACTGTATAGCCTTGTTTCTCTGAAGCAATCGGCGTTGCACCGCCTTCAGGTTTTACTTGTGCCAAGCCAAAAGACGAAGCAGAAACAACTTCTTCATATTTGTACTTTGCAGTCATTTTATCAAACAACTGTGGACAAATCTCTTTGTTGCGGTTGTAACCCATTTCAAGCCAAGCACGAATACCTGGTTTTTGATTTTTGGGAAAATTACCCGTTGTAATAATGTTAACCATTGTTAGATTCCTGTCAAGTTGTTAGATGAATGTAAATTGAATGCTACAAGGTACTTAGCATACGCACCGACTTCATTGTCAGGGGCTTGCAAGAAACCAACAATACGAAGTTGTTTTGTCGCACCAGTACCGATTGATGTTGTACTGATTTGAGCACCTGAATTACCGTAAATAGTTTCACCGGCAACAGTAAATGTAAAGTCAGCATTATTACCAACATCACCAGTAGCAGGAGTCGCACTTGCATCGCCTTGAATAGCGTAAATTGTATCAGGGTGTGCAGATACAAAAACATATCTTTCAGTTGACGCAACACGATAAACAGTTGAGCTATCTGTAACAGCTTCAACACTTGTAACAACGCCGATAGCGTAGTTTGTAGCACCTGCCGTAGCACGGATAACGTCAGGAACGCCTTTTGCGTCAGATGTTCCTGCAAAAATAACAGGATCACCAACAAATACCGCAGTACTGTCAGATGATGGAATACGATAGCGAACCGTAGGAATAATTGAACTCCCACGATTGAATAAAGGCACAAAACCTTTAGGTGTATTTGAATTAGGCATAATTTCCTATATCTATATTTTGATGATTTCGTTTTATCTCTGCCCTGCCTTCCATTTCATTTGCATTACTACGCAATGAGTCAGCATAGACTTGAGATGATGATTGATTTTTTGCTGCTAAACGCTTTTCACGATGTTCTCGAACGCACATCATAGCTACTAAAACGCCTTCACCTGTCTGTTTTTCTAATACAACGTGTTGCATATCAAGGAGGAGGTCGTCTTTTGTTATTTTGACATAGCCAAGTTCTTTTTTCTTTTCTAAATTGGAATAATCCAACCCCAAAGAATTACGCTTAACTAAAACCCAACGATAATCAGCTATATTATCAGGGTCATTTACTGCTTTTTTTAATACATCTAGTGTACTTTTATTCATGGTATCATAGATAGGGGCTTGATTCAAGAATTTTCTTAATTGTTCAATGCCACCACTTACGGTTTCAGTTTCACTTGGTAAAACTGTGTCAGCCTGTCCAATTTGAAAGTCATCATTCTTTATCGCCCTAGCTGTTGCAGGGTGTAATTCACTCATTTTTTTAGCAATTTGTTGTTTTGCTTTATCTGATACTGTAACCATATTAGCCTCTTAATTCCTGAATTGTTGTTTTTGTAAATCTGTCTAATTGCTCTTTAGTAGCCTTAGGGAAGTATTCTTTAAAATCTTTAAGTTGAGAATTTAACGCAGACCGCTGTTCAGTCGTTAAGCCGTCTGATTGTCTTTGAGAACTAACACCACTTAAAACATCACCACGAGGCGGATTTACCGCTGTTTTAACTGTCTTAATCTTATCTGGATATCGCAACTCTAAATCCTCTTTTGCACCGTTTAAAGCGTCTATTATATCAACGCCAGCATCAAGATAACCCTGTAAAATACTATCGTATCTTACTTTCATAACCTTATCATTTTCATACCAAGGATTCGCATCGACGAATTGCTTAACGGTATTAACAACTTGTACGCTATGTTGTGGTTGTGCTTCAAACTGTTTTTCTTGTTGTTCATATTGTGCAAGTTTTTGTTTGACAATCTCTTCTTGCTCAACTTTATCATTAAAGGTTTCTTTATCTGATAAATCAAAAGCCTCTTCTTTTTCACGTTCCAGTTTACGCAAAATACCTTTAAGGTTATTACGCTCTTGTTCCCGTGCTGTCTTGACTTGCTGTACGCTTAATTCTTTAATCGTTGCAATTTCTTTTTGCATCGATTCCATTACGTCCTTAGTTTTAACAACATAATTATTAGCGTTTTTAAGCCATTCCTTAGCGGTCTTCTTACCGCTTGGATTCCACCCTATCTCTTTTGCTAACTTCTCGACATCTTGATTAGCCATTGAATCAATATAAGAATTGTTAGGCTTAGGGCTTGGGGCTTCTTGTGCCGTTTCTGTATCGGTATCGGTATCAATGTCATCATGGGCATCATCAGCAGTATCAACATCAGGTGTATCAATGACATCATCAGGGATATCGACATCATTGGTTTCAGGCGTTTCAGGGGGCATTGAAAAAAAACTTGTTTCCGTACTCATATTACGCTCCTACCACTGCTAAAACATCGCTATCTTTAATTAAGCGATAATGATTTCCGTTATCATCTTGATATAAAAACCCACTATGTAAATTGGTTATTACATTATCACCAACCTTAGGGGCTGTATCTGCGTGGTCAAGAAACGACAACACGCCAATTTTAACAATCTTACCGCTACCGCCTTTGAGAAAATCTTTCTCGCTAACTTTTGACGGTATAATTAAACCGCCTTGAGTAACTTTATCTTCGTGTTTATCCACTTGAATTAACACACGGTTAAATGTTACCGCAACATTATCAATATTGCCTATGTTCACTAATTCTGTTGTCAATTTATGCTCCTATTGACTGGTTGCTTGCTTGTAGTATCTTATGGATTGCTTCAATCTCAGCAATCATATTGTCAAAATCAAACAATGCGTCTGATATTTGACGAATATTCTTTAAAATATCTCTTTCTAACTGTGGATTATATGTTTTAGCCAAGTCATCATTATCACCTGCTAAAACGATATAAGCCGTGCGGACAATACTATCAGCCTTGAGGCGTAGATATTCCTGTAGGAATATTCCCTCGTTCGTCCGCATTAACCCCTTGAGGGATTCCTCCGTCACCGTTAAGTTGTTGAGGGTTATTGTCCGCTTGCTGTCCATTTACTGCTCCCATATCAGGTGTATTGCGTAGGTTTATCTCTTGTAATTGTCTATCTAAGTCAGCGTTCTCAATGTCTGATATTGCTTTAATTCGGTCAATCTCTAATGTATCTTGTTTTATCTCGTTATCTAGCAACGCTTTAAGAGTATCAATTTGATTTTTGTTATCTGCTATTGCTTTTTGAAGTTCTAATTGTGCCTTGCCAAGTTCTAATTGTCCCATCATTAACGGATCAGGCTGTGCTTGCTGTGCTTCTGGTGGGTCTGTCAAATAATAATCAGGGTTATCAATACCCATTAATCGCAATACTTCTTTTTGTGTACGCTTGGCATCATAAAAGGGGTTTTGCATCTTTGACTCAAAGAATTGCACTTGTGCCATTTGTCTAGCATTACCAATCGAATCAATGTCTTTGTTTGGTATAAATACTATCTCTTTGTTATCAAATATCGACTGGTTAATTTGTATGCCTGTTAATTCTGCATATCTCTGTGTATTAAAATACTTCTTGTTTGCTTCGACAAGTGCATTAACTTCTGATTTAAACGCCGTAAAGAAACGCTTAAGAACTGCCCGAAGCTTCTTAGTGCTTTCCTCTGCCATAATCATTGCTGTAGTTGGGGCTGTATTTGCAGTAAAGTTTTCACTGTTCATCTGATTCAGGTTTGCCAATGATGATGATTTACTATCGAGTAATTGCATCATAGCAATAAGCGTTTGACTTGGCTCTGGGTTAGGCATAGGCATAAACGAATCACGGATTGATTGTCCTGTCGCTCTAATACCTTTCCACTCGCCCGCACTAAAATTAAATACACGGTCTTTGGTATTAATATCAGCACTAAACACACCACCACCTAAAGCGGACTTTGCCCCTGCATCAATGGTTAAATTAAGGATTGACGATAAAGCATTTTGAGACATCTCTAATATTGAACCAAAGCCTTTGCCCCAAAAATCATTACTCGGCAAGAATGAATATTTACAATAACGAGGCTTTGCTTTGATAATGATTGCTTTGTTATTTTCACCACGAACAATCTTATCAAAGTTTTTTTCCAATCTTAATAAACACGAATCATCTTTACAAACCCAAGCGATATATGGTTCAGGATAGCCGTCACCGTCTAAATCTAATCGCAAACACATTTCTATGATTGAGTATTCGTCTTCGTCGTCATCGTCAGGCTTTTCCTCTGCATCATCGTCAATAAAATACTTTGACTGATATAAAGGCTCAATATCGTCTTTACAATATACCGCACATTCTGACAACCTCTTTGCACCGTCAATCGTCTTTGCACCCTTATTAACAACAAAATCAGTAGCTTTAATGACTTTATGCACGGGTATATTTTCAATCGGACAATGCGAATACTTGCGAATAACAGTGCCTTGGACGCACAATAGCTTTGCTAATTCTTGTGTTTCCTCCACCCAATCAGGCATATCTTCGGTTAACTGATAATTGAGGATTTTAACTGCATCTTCTGAATCCATTAATGCTTTGTGGTTTTTAATGCGTGCTTCTTTTATTGCATTAATTACAATAGGCTTGGCATCTTGTCCCTCTGGTATCTGTCCATTAACCGCAAGCATGACAGCCATATCTTCTTGGCTTGGCACGTCCTTTGCATTTTTAGACCGCACAGGCTCATCAAGAGGGAACTCATTAATAAACGTTGTTAAAAACTCATTACTTGCGTCCGTTAATAGCATGTAATGCAGGCGAGATCCTCCATTTATGCGTGCTGTCCGTAAGTAATCCTCATCATTATCACATACGCCAAGATAACGCTTCATTTTTTCATGTGCTGTATTACAATCCATTTTATCTTGGTCATAAAATTCAACAATACCCGTTGCAATAGCGGTTTTATCTATATCAGATAACACCGTAACAAGGTTTTCTGTATTGTCTATTTGTGTAGGTTTTAATAGTTTTTGTATTTTAATATCCGACATTTACAGCCCCTCGCCAGTCATCGTATTCATAATCGTCATAATTATCATTTTTAAATATTTTACGCAACGCTTCTGTCGCATACCGCAAAGAGTCTATTAAGTGATTGTTTTTATCCTCTAAAATCGGCAACACCTCGTTAGTCTGTCTATTAACTTTATAACTGTACGTTGCCAATTCTTCGATAACGTGCTTGCATCTGGGGTGTACGATAATATCATAGGATTGTAACCATGCTATACCCTCCTCGACACTGCCCTTACCCTTTGACGCCTTCATAAGCTTGGGGAATCCATTATTGTTTAAATGCGATATAGTTTCAGGTCGTGCCGAATCAGCGTACATAATCCATCGGTTAGCCTCGGGAATTGCCATAAATAAATCAGGTATATCAACAATCTCACAACCTATTTTATATGCCTCATAGTCAATATAAAGCGTCTTGCAATTGATATAGCACCGCACTGCACAAGTTGGGTCAATCGCATAACCCCAATCAGCACCAAGCCTAAACATAGCTTGTTTGTCTGTCTCAAACTCTTTGATTGTCCAATTATTAAACACCCTTGTGTTGGCATTGTAATCATGCTCTCCAAGCCATATATGCCCATAACGTCCTGCTTGCGTCTTTAGGCAGTGCAACCGTTCTATTTCCGCCTCCTTGCTAAAAAAGGGGTTTTTATAATAGTTTACATGATGCACTTGAGTGTTATTGTTAGCGTGTTGTATATAATCCACATCGACAGCATCGGTTGTGTGTCTGCGATTCATCAAAAAAATCAATCTTGATCCGTCTTTACGGATAGTAGGCTTAAGCGTATCAAGCACAGACCGTGATATATCCTGTGCCTCGTCTATTAAACATATATCGTATGATTGCAAGCCCTTGATGTTGCCCTCATTGCGGTCAAAACCCATAAAATCAATTTGCGAACCATTAATAGCCTTAATCTCTGTATCCATTATCTTAAAAAACGAATTAAGTTGTAACTCTTTGATTGCCTCGACAAATACTTGTTTAATTGATTTATTAATTGCACTCATAAATTGACGACCGCATATCAGGCGTAAGGGTTTTTGCGTCAACAATAGCGTTATATCTCTAACGGCTGTTGTTGTTTTCCCACTCGACCTGCCTCCATGCACAACAGTATTGCGTATCGGTCTGTAAAAAATAGACCCATAATCAGGACATACAGCCCATGCAGGACGTTGATAATGGACTACATTATTTGTCATCTTTTGATTCGACATTATGAATTATTATTTTTGGTAAATTTAAAAAATTAATGTCTGTTTTATTATCAAACGCCTTAATATTAATATGCTTACCGATTAATTCGAGTGCTTTCAAAGAACCTGTAGAATCAAATTTATAAAGATATTCACCGTTTTCATTTTTTAAAGGCACTCGTTCTTTGCCTTGAAATTCAGTTAATAACTCTTTTTCTTCCATGCACCGATTGTGTACTTTTATTGCTTGCGATAAAACCCATTCAGCGTTTATTTCTAGTTTTTGTTCTCGTTCAGCTTTGAGTTTTGATAGATATTCTTGTATAGCAGGTTTTAGCAGGTTTTCTTGAGCAATGACTCTTGCTGTATCCTCGCTATACCCTGCACGGATTGCAGCTTGCGTGCCATTCAAATCAATAAGGTATTCTTTACAAAATAACTCTTGCTTATCTGTAAGTTTTTTTACTGTCATATATAAAAAATACCACATACAAAAAATAAATGCAATTAATTTAAAAAATATGCAAAATAGGTGTTGACTTTACTCTTAAATAAGAGTATAACTATAAACAGGACGCAATCAAGCGGACAAATTGGAGAGACTGAGATGACAAACACAACAATCACAACAGGCGATTTTGAAATAACCCATAACGGTTATGATTTTAAAATATCAAAAATAAGCTCTTATTTTGTTTTTGGGACAACTTTTGCCAATTTTAAAAACCTGCTAAAAAATCCAACAATCAAAGGCGAGCGAGCCAACGATATTCGCAGAGTGAAAACCGTTTTAAAAAATGCGGGATTGATTTAATGATCCCCCAACAACAGACAGGTAACCCCTGCCACAATTTAACACAAGGATAAATAAGATGTATGAGTTAAATGAGTTAATTGCCTTCCGCAAAAAAAAACAACAAAACCAACCATTAACACCAAAAATGTTAAATATTTTTTGTAAAAAATTACAGATTCAAGAAAAATTTAAGAAAAAAAACAATGTTAGAGGTCGATATTATTTAGAGCAGTCTATTTTTATAGACAACCATAAAAGTTTAAATTTAGTTAAGATAAAATTTAACGAAATTGAATATTACACTGATTTTGATTTTTTTGTAAAAGTTAAAATATGACCCCCCAATCTCAAATCCAAGCCCTAGAGTCCTTAGGGATAACACGGTATCGCATCGCTTGCGATACTGGTATCAGTCAAGACCAGTTAAGACGCTGGTTACGTGGAGATAAGCCATTTAAAAGCAACAGCAATGTAAGCGTTTTAAATGAATATTATGAAAAGTTAATGAAGGGAATTAACGATGTTTAAAATTTAGGGTGGTATTTTTACCGCCCTTTTTTATTGCTGTAAAAAAAAGAAAACCCCAAGCGTACACTATTTAAGCGAAGAGGCTGGGGGACTATTGCATTTAATATGCCAAACATTTTAAAAAATGTCAACCCCCTTAACCTTATTTTAATCAATCCATGATATATTTGTATCATAGTAAATGTAAGGAGTTAGTTATGTATAAATTCATTATTAAATTTGACGGTATTTTCAATAAAATCTTAATTGCAAGCATATTAATTTTCATAGGTTTTGTTTTGGGTGGGTGTAGTCCACGCCAGCATATGCAACCCGATTTAAGCGATTCTGTGCCAAGTAATGCACGATTGCAATACGAGGCTATGCAAAAGTTTAAAGTCCAGCACAAGGCGTTTTATGAGGGTTTGCGTTGATTGTGGTTAATTCCATTTTGGAAAATACCACTGACCGAAATCAATGTCGGTTACCTTGCGTTAATTTTACCGTGGTCGGAATCCCGACATCGATGTAAACCCTATTTTTTTGCAGTTTTTACCCATCTGTCACGACCGACTCGTGACACTTAGCCCCTAACTCGTGACACCACTCGTGACACCTACCATGGAATAACCCTTTGATTTATAAGGGTTTTTTTTACCTGTCACGAGTGTCACGACCGACTCGTGACACCACTCGTGACACTTAAGCCCTTGATTTATAAAGGATTTTATCTTATAATAATAAAATAATAATAAAATAATAAATAAATAGATATAGATAGATAGAGAGAGGTATTTATAATTTTGTATCTATATCTATCTATCTAAATGACTCGTGACACTCGTGACACTCGTGACACCATATAACAAACCTTTGATTTATAAAGGATTTTATATAAAAATACCTGTCACGAGCTACTCGTAACAGGTCGTGACACTCGTGACACCTGTCACGGATTATGACTTGCTGTCATGTTTAAATTTTAAAACATAATATCTTTTTCCTAAAAATCTCATGTGAATCATGCTCTCCGCGTCTCTATGCCGTTTCAAGGTTTCAACAAATCCTCCTGACCATGAGGAATCTTTAAGCCACTTTCTGATATGGGTATTATTTTCGATGCCAAAATAATCCTGTTGGCAATAAATGCCGTACTTAGATAGCGTTAAAATAGCCTCGTCACGGCTTATCGCTATATCGTTGGCATTACCACCAATGACTGATAACAAGTATCCTACGGTGTGATTTTTACGTCCCGATGCACCTTCATAATTAACGTGCTGTTGCATGATGTGTTCAAACAATAAATCTGATTCGTTTTTTTCAACCTCTGATGATTCTGTAAAAATGTTTTGATATTGAATAAGATAGTTTTTGATTTCTAAATCTGTTGCGATGCGTCCATTAACTGCTGTCCATGAACAAGCAAGCAATGTGCCTATCTGGTCTCCATTGCGTGCATTACCGCCATACAGAGTAGCAACAACTGGACTAAAATTATCAATATTTTTTAATATTATTTGTGTGTTTTGTATAATCCAAATAAAAAAACTATCGCATAATTCGTCTGTTAGAATTTGCCAAGCTAATTTTAATTTGCCATATCGTATTTTATCATTATCTTTAATTACCTCAATCAAAGTAACCCTTGATATATCTGCTTTATTTTTAAGTGCTGGCTGTATTGCGGTAAAATAAAAACACGAGCGGACTTTAAAATTAGTAACTGTACCACCTGCACTACCCTTGTAAATCATACCTCGCTTTGATGATG
This sequence comes from uncultured Chthoniobacter sp., assembly GCA_964427235.1. Classification (GTDB taxonomy): domain Bacteria; phylum Verrucomicrobiota; class Verrucomicrobiia; order Chthoniobacterales; family Terrimicrobiaceae; genus UBA967. Next base: position 12,892 of record CAYRTN010000001.1, read on the forward strand.
ATGATGATGTTCTTGCAAGTTCTAAAACCGATTCAATTTTTGATGCTGATGCTTGAGAATTAGATTCTGCCTCTTCATAAATCACTGATAAAGCGTCTGATGCAAGTGCCTGCCTGATGCCAGCTTCTGTCGTCCCTAATTCTGGATACATACCACGATTGGCAACGATTGGAGAGATTATATTATTCTGTATTTCAGATTTACCACTCCCCGATTCACCTGCTACCCAAACATGCGGTCTCCATTTTAATACTCCGCATATTTGAGATGCAATAGACCACCCAAATAATAACTCACGGTCAAAATCTGAATTTTTAAGATTTAAATGATTAAATATCGCACGGATTTGCTTGTTTTCTGCGATTGTAGAGGGGTTTTCTGATTTTAGGTCAAATGGTTTACCTGTTATATAAAAGTTCTTAGATTTGTAATTTTGCATATTTTCACGCTTGCCATTCTCAAAAAAAGAATCGCCCGCATTAACGATAGTATTATCACCCTCTCGCCACACGCCACGCCCCCTGATGCGTTCCATGTCAAAAAACGGCTTTGTATATGCTTCTTGGATAATATCATCGCACGCCTGTAACATGTCGGGGCGTTTCCCTGCTTCATAGGCATAATTTGCGTCCCAGTATGATTTTGGTGCGATGCGGTAAAGGTTTTTTTCTGACATCTCAGATGTTGTCATGTCAATAATCCGATTACATGAATACACAAGAAAATATATTTTATCATTGTCCGAACCGATAATCTGAAACGGCTTTACAGGCGGTAACACCTCTGATGATGCAATAGCAGGGAATATAAACGCATTAACGTCACCACCGTCACAATGAAAATCATTAAAATCATATCCACTGCGTTCATTGCGTGGTGCTGTGATGACTTCGAGTCCTGTGTCTCTAAATGATTTGTAGCGTTTATTAATTAGTTCCTGTGATTTAATGTTAGTGCTATGGTCATTATCCGCACAAATAATGATGCGTGAAGCTGTGTATTTCTTTTTTATGAGTTCTGATACTGCCACAAGATTTGATGCGTCCATTGCACAAATAACGGTGTTTCCTGTCGATGCGTGTAGGGTTGCACCTGTGGAGTAACCCTCGCACAATAAAATAACATCATCATTACCATTAATGCGATAAAAACAACCTTGCTTCCGTCCTGATGCGTCTTCGGTTGGTTTAAAATAACGCTTTTCAAAATTACCGTCGCTGTTTTTGTATATTTTCTGCCAATTCCACACCTTGCCGTCTATATCTGACAAAGGTATGTATAAAATGTTTTTAAAAATCTTAACATTATGGTATAATGCTACTGACTTGGCGGTCAAATAATCGTGGGTATCGCTATCGGATTCTCTCGTAACGAGTTCTGATGCTTTACCCGCAACAAATTCATGTTGTTGTTGCAATAGTTCGGATTGTTCTTTTTGTTTTTGTTTGATTGCGTCCGAGATTTCTTTTTTCTGCAATGGTGACAATTCTTTATAATTTTTACTTGTGAATGTTTGCGTAAAACCAGCCCTCCAGCAACCGAACGCCCCAAATAAAACATCGTTGTCAAGATTAAAACTGTACCACCCTGACTTGTCTTTTTTGTTGCGTGCGTGCGTGCTAAACCTGACAAGCTTACCAATCTGTATGGTATTTACGGTTAATCTGTATGATTGCATTGCTGTAATTGCTTCTTGTATATAATCACTCATATTTATCCCCTTTGAATATTTTTGCTATTCCACCTGATTTATTAACTAAATCAATGAATTTTTTTTGTTCTGTTGTTGCCTTGCCGTCCGATGCCTTAACCTCGATTGCTGTAAAAATAGCAACCGAACGCCCTATCATATCCTCTGTTATGGTTTTTACTGTCCAGCCGATAAAATCACTTGTGCCAGTTCCCATGCCGTATTTAACTATCGCACCGTCTGATTTTTTATAAGACCCGTTATTATTTCTAAAAATAGTTTCAGAATGGTTAAGGTTTAATTTTAAATTAACCGTTGCTTGTTTTTCAGATATTTTTACCATTTATTTCCTCGTGATTTTTGTTTTTCTTGTCTTGCTCTCATTGTGCCGACTGCCCAGCCGTGCGGATTAGAATAGCCACGAGATACACCCAAAGCAATTAATTCTTGCAATGATTGTGCTTGTGCTTGTTCTTTCTTTTTTTGAAATTTTATCTGCGTCTGTATGTGTTCATAATGCTCAATGGATACTGATACAAGCTCCCCTGCAATAACAACTTGTTTGCGTTTTTCTGTAAATTCTATATCCCAGCCACAACGCTCACAAATACGTTCTTTGGTTAAAAAATGATGTTTACAATTATCGCACTGGGTGATTCGTTCGGTAATTTCTACTTCACGCTTGCGTTTTTTAACTCCATCAAGAGACCACTCACGGTCTTCACAAGGCAAGCCGTGAATTGCCACGTTACCCACAAAATCAAGAATAGTGCAATGTGTTTTACCCTCGCACGCACGCAAGCCACGCCCCATTTTTTGTAGATAACTAACGATTGATTTTGTTTTTGTCATGTCGATAATTCCATTTACAACTGGTATATCTGTACCTTCTGAAATAACACTACATGATGTTAAGCCGTGTATTTCGCCACTGCCTAGGCTATCTATTGCTTTTTTGCGTGCGGCAGGAGTCATTTTACCGTCAATAGACATAAAATTATAACCTGCTTCACGGAATTTTTGTGCTGCAATCTCTGCCATTTCAACTGTTGGATAAAATCCTATTGTAGGCTGATTGTGTAAATATTTACGATATTCTGCGACTTCGCACCCTACAACCGATTTAAGACGTTCTGCCATTTCTTTGGGGTCATAATCACCATTATTAGCAACCCTAACATCTAATAAATCCACTGCAAGAGGTTGAGAAAATATCTGATACGGCGATAAATAACCTTTCTTAATGAGTTCTTTCATTGATGCACCGTGCTTATCGCCACAAACCATATGAGAGAATATTTTATCCAATCCTGTACCGTCTGTACGTGTTGGGGTTGCTGACATACCTAAGATGCGAGCGTTAGGGAATCTTGAAAAAATATATTGCCACTGCGACGCAATAGAGTGATGCCCCTCGTCTGCTATAATTAAATCAAATGTTGGCAGGGGGGCATTGTTTTTAATCCGTGATACGAGTGTTTGCACTGATGCCACCATAGCAAGTTCATTACCCATTTTGACATTAGGAATAATTAATGAATGTTTAACGCCCATTGATAAATATGCCCGAGAAAACTGGTCAAATATTTCTCTTCGATGCACTAAAGCAAGGACACGGCGGTTATTTTGTGTCATTTTATGCGTGATGTATGATGCGATTGCTGTTTTGCCACCGCCAGTGCATAGCTGAGCCATTACTGATTTGTGTTTTTGCTCGAAGGCTTCACGAATACCACCAACTAAAGACTCTTGATGTTCACGTAATATTATCATACTTCCCCCTTATTTTTGTTAATAAAATCAATCATTGCGTTAAGTGTTTTTAAAGTTGGATTATCGCTCTTTTGTCTTAAAAAATCGTAAACTTGACGGTATGTAATGCCAACTTCTTTCGCCACAAGGCAGGGCGGGTATCTTTTTAATTTTTTTCTGATTAAATCTATATCTATTTTTTCCATATTAACCTTTTATAAATAATTTTAAATTATGGTGTTGACATTATGAGATAAATCTCATATATTGTCAATACTAAAATACAAGGGGAATAAATGAGACCGAAAGATTATGCACTTAATGATTCGCTGTCACCAAGCGAAATTAAATACCTGATAACTGGAACGCCTTATGCGTTTCATTATCATAAATACGAAAATAAAGACGATACCGTGCGTTCTGATGCGTTGGTTGTTGGTTCATATTTGCATTGTAAATGGTTAGAGCCTGAAAAGCTTACAAGCCGTTATTATGTTGCTGAATATAAATCTAAGGCAACCAAGGAAGGCAAAATCCTTACTGAATATCACCAGTCAGAATATGAACGCCTTGCGATTAATAACCCTGATTTAATTTATATTGAAGACAGATTAACAATTCCAAGCGATGATATTTACGAATCATTAAAAAATCACGATGTTATAAAAACAATTCTATCACAAAATAAAATTGTTGAAACACCGATACAAGATATTTTATCGCCTGTGGATAATGCAAAATTAAAGTGTATTCCTGATGTGGTGTTGCCTGATAACGGCATTGTGATTGATTTTAAACACATAATAGATATATCTCCTGATAAATTTAGCCGTGATGTTTTAAATTATAATTACCACGTCCAAGCATGGATTAATCTGTATTGCGTCGCACATACACTTGATTGTGATATGTCTGATTTACGTTTTGAATTTTTGTGTATATCAAAAGACGCACCTTACGAGGTTGCACGCTATGAATTAGCAAAAGAATTTATGATTGATGCTGAAAGTAAAATACTTAAAGCATTGAATAAATATGTTGAAGCCAAGGAGATAGGCTTTAATTCCTACCCACACACTGTGCAATTATTGCACGCACCAGCATGGATAGCAAAAGGAGATAACAATGAGTAATGAAATAGCAAAACAAGCACCAATAAGCCCAGCAAAGGCTATGAAAACATTTTTAGAAACTAACGCAGTCGGAATTTTAAAAGGTCTATCGCAAGATGTAAACCCTGAGAAATTTATGGCGACGGTTTATAATTTGTTATTGGTTAATCCTAAAATTGCACAATGCGATAAAATGACAGTTTTAAACGCTGTTAATCGCTCGGCACAGCTTGGATTAAGTCCTGACCCTATGATAGGGGAGGCGTATTTTATACCTCGTGACCGCAAAGAAAAACAAGGCAATCAATGGGTTTCGGTAGGCACAACTTGTGATTTTCAAATCGGTTACAAAGGTTTAATTAAAATTGCTTATGCAAGTAAATTTATTAAATTAATGCAATGCTACACGGTTTATGACAATGACCATTTAATTATGGAAGCAGGATTAAAGCCTGATTATCGTGTTTCTCGTGGTACTAGCAGAGGGGAAATTGAGGGGTTTCTTTGTATGGTAAAACTTGAAAACGACGAATGGGATTTTGAATATATGTCTATTGCTGATGTGAATCGTATTCGTGATAAATCAGATGCTTATAAGGCAAGTTCAAAATACAATAACGATTCCCCTTGGACTTCATCTTATGAAGAAATGGGTAAAAAAACAGTCGTGAAGCGGTTATTTAAGCGGTTACCGAAGTTAGATGATTATGATGTTACGGTCGAATATAGCAATGTAACACCACAAGAAGCACCACAGCAAACACCAAAATTCAAACCTCTTGAAATTAAAAAACAAGAGCCACAACAAGAAATTATCGAACATACAGAATTAAACAATGATGATTTTATAAGTTTTGATGATGATACTGATACAGAAAACAACATTATCCAAGGAGATTTAAATGTCTAGTTTAAACAAAGTAACACTAATCGGCAGGGTCGGCAAAGACCCTGAAATTAACACAAGTAAAGCAGGTAAAAAACTTGCTTCATTCTCTCTTGCAACGTCCGAGTCTTGGAAAGACAAACAAGGGCAGAAACAAGAAAAAACCGAATGGCATAATGTGGTTATTTACAATGAAAACCTTGCTAAAATCATTGAAAGCTATGTCCGCAAGGGCAGTCAAATCTATATCGAGGGGCAGTTGCAAACTCGTAAATGGCAGGATAAAGAGAGTAAAGACCGCTATACCACAGAGGTAGTTTTGCAGGATTTCAGAGGGCAGATTATTTTGTTAGATGGTAAATCTAGTAATGTCCCAGTAGCACAATCAAGTAATACGAATGTGTATGGCATTGATGACGATTCAAGCGAAATCCCGTTCTGATATTAACCACCGCCACGGCGGTAAAACAAGGAGAATAAAATGACATTAGAACAGCATGAACAAATATTACAAGCACAATTCAATGATTTTGATTTTTACGGTCAATCTGTAAAGAAAATCATTATTAATGATGACTGCAATATTGAAATGAAACATATACCATTAAAGGAGTTTAGAAATGACAAACAATAAATTTTGGTTAGTGTGGAATGAAGCAGGTAACGCACCTAAAAAACCACAAGATACACAAGAAAAAGCGATTACAGAGGCGAAACGATTATCTGCTATGTATCCACAGCACGCTTATATTGTGTTAAAGGCAACGCATCATTTTAAAGCTGATGTAAATATTATCGAAACATCTTTTGAAGCAACACCCGAGGAATCCTTAGCATTTGAAGCAAGGTTTAAAGCTGGTGATAGGGTTAATCATTGGGATAGAGATGTTGGTATATTTGTGCAAATTTGTGAAAAATCCCATAAAAGATGCGTGGTAAATTTTCCTTGTGATGGCGAACAAATTGTAAATATAGATGACTTAACACTTGTTGATAATAAAGTTGACAATAAAGGTGGTTTAAATATAACCGATTTTGACAAGCGATGCACGCCAAAGCATAAATTCAAAGTTGGCGATAGGGTTTTACTAGATAATTATTTCGAGTGCATTGTCGATGATTGTATTGACAATGAAACGTTTTGCAAGTTAAGTTTTATGGGTGGTGGTTATGCCATAGTAAATAAAATTAGAGTGACTAAGAAATAAAAAAAAGGGGCGATAAGCCACTTAGTTATTTATCCTATTAAAATAGCATCAACTGGAGTATCATCCTCTTCAGGTTCATCATGATTACCATAATACCATGATGTATTTTTATTAAGGGCTATTTTTATTGCTGATATTTGTGATAAATCAACATCTGAATATCCACCTTCATATCCCCTTAAAATAAGTCTTATATCACCGTCAAATTCTTTCAGCTTCTCAATCAGTTCTCGCACTGTGGTTTTTGTTTCAGTCATTATCTTACCTCTCTATTTTTGCTGGTTGCTTCTATTAATTCGTCCACAGTGTACATTGACACGACAGAACGGTTATTATCACTTGGAATAGCAGAACGCCCTAACCGATAATAATAAGCCTCTACGTCTTTAAATTCTTGTGCTACTTCTGCGAACGCTTGGATAACATCGTAGCGTTGTGTAAACCAAAACATTTGCCAACCGTTTTTTTTGTAATTATTAATTACAAAATCGATTTCTTTTTTTAGTTCGCTATAATGCACTTCTTGCATAAAATTATTTCTTACCAATGCTTTGCCTCCAGAACATTTACGGACTAAAATTTCTTTTAACCCATAATAGCCGTTTTCAATTTTACCTGAAAATAAATTGAAATTTCCTAGATTTTCTATTGTTAGATTTTCTATTACTTTGTAAATGTTATTTTCTTTATAAGCCATATTGTCATGATATATTATATCGCTAGAGTAATTTACGTTCTCTATTTTTATGATGTGTTTTTGCATCATTCCCCCCTTAAATCTATAACGTGATTATTGACAGCCCTATCGCTTTTTTCTTTAACGATAAAATGATATAATCCATGCAACGTATTGTAATCGGGCGTTTGTATTTTACCTGCCAATAAGCGAGATATAACAGCAGCATCAACACCTGATTTTTCAGATATATAAGTTTGCTTATAACCCCTCAATCCTGTTTTAATAAATTCAATTAATTGTTCTATTGTTAGCAATTTCTTAACTCCTTTATGTGATAATAATTACAGTAACACAAATTATTTTATTTTACAACAAATAAATGATGTGTTATTGTGCTTCTGTAAACAACAAGGAGAATGAAATGGATAAACCAAAAAAAGTAATTGATGCTGATGCGTTGATAAAAGAATTACAAAGCATAAAGGGTAATTTAAATTTTTGCAATGATGCTGGTCGTTATTGGCTGGATATTGCGATTGAGACAATCGACGAACTAGCAACCCCTAAAAAAGATGGTGATTTATGAGAAAAAACCTACACCGCCAACAAATCCTATCATTAATTGATAGTGGTTATTTTTTGCCTACCCTATGTGTGGTTGGTATTATGTTTGCATTAATATATCAAATTGGAGCGTGAAATGATTGTAAAAAACATAGAAATTGAAATGGACTTAACGATACTCGGAGAGTCAAAACCTTATTTTGTAAAGGCTGATGCTGATATTGAATTTGAATTTGATGCTGATTGCGAGCCTTATATTTCGACACTTGAAGTAACCGAAGCAATCGTTATTGACCGTTATAATGATTCTTGGCAATTCAAAATAGTTCCTGATAAAGACAATTCTCTTTATAGTGATTTGTTAAAATTTATTGAGCAAGCTATTGAAGAAAAAAACGGTGAAGAATTTATTGACGATTTTTTGCAAGAAGAAGAAAACCAATTTAAAGGAGGACAAAATGATTGAAGAATTTAAAAATCAATATAGTTGTGGTTTTAGCCCTGACAAATCTAGCGTTAATAACGAGATAGAAGATATTTTGCATAAAATTTCACAAATATTAGGCTTTGAAATTATGCACTACACGCAAAGCAAAGGAGAAATGGAGTGTAGAAAAGATAATTGCTCATATAAAGACGTAGAGAGAGAAATAAATTTATTAATAAATTCATTAAAATTTAAGGAAAAATTATGCCAAAACAATGGAGGACAATATGAATAAAAGAATGATTGACGCTGATGCGATAGAAAATTATATATTAGATAATCACACACCTCATTATAGCAAAGACGAAAAAGGAAAATATATATTTGTTGGTAAAATTTTAATAAATTTATCTGATATTAGAGGAAAAATAAACGAACTTGCAACGCCTGCGCCTGAACCACAGGAAAGCATTTTTGATGCTGATGGGTGGTGTGATAATTTTAATTTAGCACCTGACAACACTGACATACTTTTTCACGTTGATACTAAAGTTAATCTGGGTAAAAAGATAAAAAATTATGATGGCGGAATTAGGTACTTATTATATTCTTTGAATGGATTATCTGACGTAACTATGTATATGACAGAAAAAACAGGGCTTACTTTTAAATTTAAAAAATGGCGACCACTGCCAACCCTACCAAAGGATAAACCATGACATTACTATTACTATTAACCGCCTTTGACGGATTGCTTTTGCAATTCGTTGTATTGCTAATTTTATCTATTGGGGGAATTGATGATTAGTATCACAATAGGCTTGTTATTATTTTTATTAACAGCGTATTTATTTTTAAAAATAATGATACCGCTTGCAAATTGGTTTGATGACAAGGAGGATTAAGTGACTATTGAAATAGACAAATACGATGATTTAACCACACATGAAGCCCTTGAATTATTAGAAATAAAAAAATCTCTTGATGATTTGACGGAATTTTTGAAAGGGTTTAAGCAAAGAACAAAAGGAGGATTAAATGATTAATTGGATAGAAGCAACGCATGAAAATATTGAAAAGCATTTTATACTTTACATGGATAACAATGAAATAGAAAGTGATATTTACGAATACGAAGGACTATTTTTTTATGACAAAACACTGTCTGGTGGTTGTGTAAAAATGCAATTTGATTTTAATCGCTCTAGCGATAGTCCTTTTATAAAAAAATATGTATTTTTATCTCCGAATGCCGTGCTTACACACAATGAAAAAAGTGCTTATTTAAAAATAAAGGGTGGGTTCAACCCAGAAAAAAATAGATTAACAAATCTTGAAATTGTGGATTATTATGATTGCGATGTTAAGATAATAGCTTTTGTAAAAAGAGAGGAATACGAGGATTATTTGCAAAAATTATCAAATAATTTTTGGGGGCAAGAAATAAAAGACATTCAATTTGTTGTTCCAAAAAAGGAATAGGATTAAAGTCAACCCCTGTCAATAACTGACAGGGGTTAATTCTTGGAGCAATTCCAAACGACAAGCGGTGCACCGCAAGTGTAATGTCTTGACCCTAGTGGCACTAGAACTAAGACGGCTGATAATGCCTAGGACACTATCGGAAACGCAATATACTCTTTAGGTATATGCAAATCATCATTAAAGCTTTTGAATGAATCAAAAGCAGTAATAACGCTTCAGAACTTTATTATACCATATTTCCCGATTGGGTAAAATGGTTTCAAAATATTAATTTTGCTATTTGAAACGCAATAGCCATAACAGTTGATACCCCACAAACGAAGCCTGCACCAATAAGCATTGAATAATAAAGCACGTCAAGAACGCTTACTTTTGTCACTACAAAGCAAAATCCTTTTTCTTTATCGTCAATCATTATCTATCCTCCAATGAATTCATTATTTTATCAATTATTTTATTTTCAAATAAAACAAAATAAACAGCATAAAAACACAAAAATAAGCCACATGCTATAAGAGATATTGTAAAAAAAACCCATAAATAAAATATCATTCTCTATCCTTTTCAATTTCATTCACTGGTTCACCGCAAAAATAACTAGTCCAAATCCGTTTTCTGAATTCTGGGGTTAAATTATCAGGTAATTTACAACCACAATTACCCACGCAATCAGGCGATGTACAGTAGGTTTTGTCAAAATTTATTGTCATGCTCTCTCCCCCTCCTTATGTGCTGTACCACTAAAATTCATTAGATTATAATAGTTTTTAAGATATTCTATGTCGTCACTTTGTGTGACATATTGAGCGAATGAAGACACATTAAAACGACCGTGTAAATCCTTAACTTCTGAATATAATTTACCATATACAGAAAATTTATCGTTAATATATTCATTGATTGCATTGATGCGTTGCTGCCCATCAATTAAAATATTATCTAATTCTTTATTTTTAGAATTTTCATTAATCGTAAATGTGCCAATAGGTATGCCGACCCACAAAGACTCAATTAGTTTTATTTTTTGTTCTTGCGTCCACACTAAAGGGCGTTGAAAATAGGGTATTTTATAACCCAATATCGTATTTGGTAAATGTCCGTACTCTCTATTATTATGAAATAAAGATGACAACTGAACATTATAATGCTGTCCGAGATTAATTTTTGGTGGTATCATTCTTATTCTCCAATTCATTTTTCAATGCGTACAACTCAATTTGTGTATGAATTAATTGTTGCCTTAGAAACGCTATATGCTGTTCTGCATTTTCCATAAACTTTGTTACCTTAGTAACGAATTTATCAAATTCACTGCCTAGTGGTGTCATTTAACCCTCTCATTTCAATAATTGATATTTCATGTCCTAACGATGCCATAACTTCCTGCAACAATTCAAATCGTGGCGGTGGTACATAATTTAATTGAGACCAGCGTTTCACAGTTTCAATTTTAATGCCCATACGATTAGCAATAAAAGTAGGGTGTTTTAAATAATAATTCCATTTCATATAAAATCCTTTCATAGCACGTTATAGCACGTTTAAAATAAAAAGTATATAAAAAATATATTTTTATTGCATTTTAAACTGATTCATGGTATTGGTGGGTTAATAAAATTGGAGAGAGTGAATGGAATTAAAAGAAAAACTGTTAAGCGAGTTGAGAATTAAAAAAGAAAAAGCTGTAAGCGATATTAATGAAATTTATAAAAATAAAAAAGAGCTTCATAGAAGCGTTTTGTCTAAAATGGATTTAGCTGATTGCCAAGGTCAAGTAAGGGTCATAGATGAAATTATTTCTTTTTTGGAGGCGTTATGAAAGAAACAATCCTAAAGGAACTCAATAGCCGTAAACTTGGTATTGAGCGTGAAATCCAGTGGCATAAACAATCATGTGAGTGTGAATATACCCCAACAAAATATCTAATTGATTTGTCAAATATGAGTGGCAAGCTACAGGAACTAAAAGACATAATTTTCTACGTGGAGGGGTTATGAAAAAAATATTAGACTGTATTTTCCTTTTTATTCTTGCAATGGCATTAATTGGCGGATTTAATTTTACTATATTGGCATCAGGGTTACCAATTAGTTTATTGTCATCAAAGATTGTGTCTTGCATCATTGTTGGTTGGACTGTTTATTATACTATACGGAGGACTAAATGAATAACGACAGATTGAGAATGATTGAAATACAGGACATTTCACGCCTTAATAATCCAGCACAATATAAACGTGTTGAAAATTGGGATAAGCCCAACAGAACAGCATTTTATGCCGTTATCGGTTTTTTATTATGTGCAATCGTGGCGGTGGTTGTATGATAGATAATTTATTTAAAATAATGGTTATTGTAAATTTATATATTTTAACTCCTTTATTTATTTGGGGATTTTATAATGCGTATCCATTTTTTGATGATTTAGGCATATCCCAAAATGTGGTTGGTGTGTTTGGTTATTATGTATGTTTGCATAATGTAAGGGGGATTAAATGAAGCACAATTTACATGATAAAAATGAAACAATTAGAAAAATGATTAACAGCGGTGCAATGTATAAAGAAATTGCATATAAATTAAACGTAAATAAATATAGCTTAGAATCACATATACATGCTTATTTTGATGTCGTTAGAGTTGCAACATATAAAGCCAAAGTGCGAACATCGCAGATAAAAAAAGAACACCAAGATGAAATCTTGGCAATGATTAAAGACGGAATTACTTGTGGCGTTATTGCCAAGACATTTAATGTCACTTACTCGGCAATTTACACATTTAAAAAGAATATGGGTAAAGTATGAAACACAATATGCATAAACACAATGCAGAAATCAAAGAAATGCTTGAGCAGGGCATGCTTTACAAAACAATAGCATACACATTAAATGTCAATCCATTTGTTTTGAGAACGCATTTAAAAACGTGGTTTACCATTGAGAAAACAATAAAAGTTTCATATAAAGAAAAACTTTTATCAAAAAATGCAAGCCTACAAGAGAATGAAGCAGATATTATGGGATCATACCGCAATGGAAATTCTGTAAGAAGCATTGCTGATAAATATGGCGTTCCTTACAATCCTACATTTCAATTTATAGCCTATCGCAATCGGAGGCATAATGCGTAATGAAATACTTAAAGATAATCGTAAAGCAATAAAGAATATGTTAATTGCTAATATGAGTAGTCGTTTCATAGCTAATTATTATGGCGTAAGCGTACAGATGTTATCAGGGTTTGTGTATCATCATTTAAAAGATATACGCCCTTTTGCTAAACCTAAAAACCAACCAAAGAAAGAAGCTTACAAGTCTATACTGATTGAATTTGAAGCAGAGCAATGTAAATTTTTAAAAGGCGATAGGCCATATATTCAATGCGAACACGATAGGATTATTGAAAGTCCTTATTGTAGGGAACATCATAATATATGTTATCTTAAAAGCACTAATAATATTAAAGTCTTGGACAAGAACTGGGGGCAGAAATGACAACAACAGGACAAAGATTAATTGCAAGTGCGAAAGAAGCGTTAGCATTTGCAAGGGGTGAAGTTAATGATTATGTGCTTCATTACAAAATTAATAACGATTTAACAATGGATTTAAAAGTTGAAGTTATTGATAAAGCTAGTGATAGAGTTTCAGGCTTACCAGTGCATGATATGGAGTCGTTAGCATGAAACTCTATTGTCATTACACAGACGAAGTAAAATTAAATAGCAAGATAGTATCATTTTATTCAGACGGTAGCGGAGCGAGTGTGTTTAGCCGTGATGCTATGGGTAGCGTGTTAAATGCAGAGGGGGAATACCTAAGCACTGATTATTTTTTAGATGCTGGATATTGCTTTTTTGCGTATTTACCAAAAACATTTAAAATATGGCATGAGCAGAATGTATAAAAGAAAAGAAGTCATAGGGAATTGCACGCTTTATTTGGGTGACAATCGTGATGTCATGTCCGTTATTGATTTGTCGGTGGTTGGTTCGTGCGTGACAGACCCTCCGTTCGGATTAGGTAAAAAATGTTTAGGCGGTAGAATAAATAGCAATAGACTAATAGTTGGTATGGTAAGAACTGAAATACAAAAAATAGAACAATGGGACGCATCTACTCCGTGCATAAAATTTATTTTAAATTTAAACGTCCCAACCATAATATGGGGGGGTAATTATTTTGATTTACCTCCAACACGATGTTTTTATGTTTGGGATAAAAAACAACCCTTTAATTTTTCTTTTGCAATGGCAGAATATGCGTGGACGAATTTTGACAAAAATGCAAAGATTTTTAGATTACACCCTGTAGGATTAGCAAAAGAACACCCAACACAAAAACCAATTCAATTAATAAAATGGTGTATTGACCAGTTACCTAAGGATTGCACAGGAACGATATTTGACCCTTTCATGGGTTCAGGTACAACAGGTGTTGCTTGTGCAAAAATAGGGCGTTCTTTTATTGGCATTGAACTTGACGAGGATTATTTTAATATCGCTTGCAAGCGTGTTGAAGACGCATACAGACAAGGCGATTTATTCCTATGATTTACACTGTTACCTATTACCGCAAAGACAAGAAAATCACTGAAACAAAAGCAGTGAAAGCCGATACTATGAAACTAGCAGTGCAAAGGTTGCTTGATACGGCAAAACACCACGGTACAGAAATATCAAGTCTTACAATTAAAATAGACGGTACAGGAACAAATATTGCGGTATGCGATAAATGCCAAGCAATACAAGGGGTTAAAAATTATATGTGTAAGGAGTGCAGAAAATGAAAAAACAAACAAGCAAAAGAAAACAAAAGATAAAATGGTTTAATGGTAGATTTGATAGATTTGTCACGGATATTGTTAAATCTGATAAACCTTTAATTCCTTTTTGTTTTAGAAATATGCCAAAAGTTTACGGAGCATGCGGAGATGGAATGCCAATGCGTACCGTTTCACAATTACAATTCAATGATTGCGATGATGATGCTTAAATACATACCTCTCTTATTTCTTACCGCCTGTAGTACGAACGTATCGCAATACGATAACCGCACAGTTATTGATTATCACGGTGGTGGCACTGTTTACGAGGTAATGGACGATATTAAACATTACCAGAAACCAATATACGTTAATGGTTTATGTGCTTCATCATGCACATACGTATTTCATTTCAAAGATACTTGCGTTTCGGACGATGCGTTATTGTTGTTTCACGCCCCACGCAATACAGATAAATCAATTAATCCATATTGGTTTAAGATAATGTCTAATTGGTATCCACAGGCACTAAAGCAATGGTTTGATACTGTGGCAATAGACGGACAAGACCATACGTTTACTGGACGGCAATTTAAAAATATGTTTGGGGTTGGTATATGCTAACTTTGATTTTAACATCTATACTAGGAACTATATTTTTATATTTTTTAGTTTTTTATATGATTGAAACAATAAAAAAAGAGGATAAAAATGAATAAAATACCATATATCGGCTTTGGTGATACTGCTTATATTGACCAGTCAACGGCAGAAAGAATACCCACACATGAAGCTATGAGACAAGAAATCAATGAGATGCGAGGCGTTTTGTTTGATTATAAACATGAGATAGAATTGTACAAAGAAACTGTGGATTTGCAACGCAAAGCTATCAATATGAGCAAAGAATATATCGAAGCATTAGAACATGAAAGACGTGTTTATAATATTGCTATCGGTATATTTTGCATTTTAGCAGGTTTAAAACTTTTAGGAATTATCTAAGCCCCACAAGGGCTTTTTTAATATTAACAACAAACTTTTTGAGGGGCTTTATGAATGATGATGATTTTTTATCTGATGACGAATTATTTAATATGTACTTGCAAGCATTGCAATCGCAATTACTAGATATTGACATGGCAATTAAACATAAAAATAAGATTATTCCTTTATTAAGAATAATTGAATCATCTATCGAAAATAGTTTTCAATATAAAATAGCCAATAAAAAAATTGCTATTTTAACACTAAAAAAACCTAGCTTTTGGAAGCAAGTATTTAATTTAAATTAACCAAACTTTTTGAGGGAGAAGTTTATGTTAAGGCTGATACTATTATTAATTGTTTTTGCAACCATCGACGATGCAATAGCAAAACCAGAATTTAAAGGACGGACAACCATAAAAGGATTGCCCAGAAATGTCATGAGAGTCCATACAAAATATACTGCAATAAAATCAACGAAACCACGCCCCAAACTTAAGGTTGACAATGATTAATAATCTGTTAATATTTGATTATGAAGTCATTAAGTTTACCTTGTCTTGATTCATTTCATATTCTCCTATTGTTACCTTATAAAATTACCCCCTAGTACTCCAATTCTAGGGGGTCTTTTATTAATATACAGGCTGTCCAGTCTGTATATCGTATGTCACACCTGTAATAGGTGATGTTACTGTACCAGTCATGCTATTGCAACTCCATAAACTGTCATTGCAATCATTCCAATAATCATTGTGTAGTAAGATATTTTAACGTAAATCATGCTGTTAGTCCTTTAATAATTGTTAATAATTCATTGTGGTAAACCGTTACAGATGCACTGATTGCACCACATGTTAAACAAGATAAGCATAGGTTTTTTAGATATGTCATTTACGCCCCCAAAATGTATGATACGACAATTCATTTTCACGAATGAAGTATGTTTTGACTTCTTGATTGGATAGATTAATGCGTCCAAGATAAGCAAGATTTGAGCTTGTCTTGTGCCATTGACATTTAGAGATACTTTCACGGCAGTAAAATTGCTGTCCATAATCGTATTGCTCTAGCGATGGATTGCCCCCTAAAACTTGAAATGCAAGCTCTAGGGAATGTTTAAATATTGGTGATGTTGTATCTTTATTACCACCAATTTTCGGAACCCACGAAAACATATAAACGCCGTTTGAATGTTTATAATATACGGTCTCCTCTATTGTCCGCTTGTCTTGCTTGGCAAGATTGAGGGTTGTAAACATAATTGTTACTTCCTCTCTTGCGTCGCAACGGTCAACTTTTTGCTCTTTAGCAGACGGACATTCATAGCGTCCATTAAGTGCTAAAGCGATAACATTATTAATGCCATATTTATTAATGGCATTAAGGACGTACTGGTCACGCGGTGATAGTTTTTTGCTTTTAACTTCGGATTGCAAGCGGTCTATTTCAGATTGCAATTCTTTTATTTCTGTTGTGTTTTTTGATACGCTAGGCATTGAATTTTTACCCCAGTGATAACCAAAATAACCGCAACCTATAATTGATGACGCAATGCAGGTCAATGTAAACATTGTTTTTATTTTCATTTTGTATCTCCGTTTGCTTCTGTAAAAACTTTATCCATAAATCGACTTGCGTCTGATATTGGGTCAATCATGTTTGTATCAAAATAAGCTACCTTGCCGTCTTCTGTATCGTGCCAAGCAGGATATAAAAAATCATTGGTAACGTATGATTTTGAGCTTCTAAATATATTCATAACTGCCATAATCAATACCCCTCCATAGATTTTAAGATTTTTTGTTTATCTGCTTCATTATCAGATAAAAGTTTTGCAAAATAATCAGACTTTGCCTTTTCCCAAAGTTCTTTAGTAGGGTAGAATTTTCTTTCACAATGAGATGTCCCATATTCATTTGTGAACATAGATTTATATTCTACTTTGTGAGTTTTTTTACATACTCTATTTGTTTTATCAAAGTAAAAATAATTATCATCTTCGCTTTCCATAGAACAAGCCATAAATCCTCTTCCGTAAATGTTAGAGTCTAAGCTATTTAAAACGGTACTAAAAAAATATAATTGCTTCATTTATAATCTCCATTTAATAAATTTAAAGCAACATCACGGTCAACGATTGTGACTGTGGTTTGCTGTGAGTCATATTCTGCACGTGCGATAATGTCAGCAACGACATCACGCTGTGGTGTCCGTAACCCTTGTGGATCTTTGGCACAGGCGGTTAGCATGAATAATAATGTTAAGTATTTCATATTATCTCCAATTTGTTAATGTTTGAAAGGGTGGGGACAATTTGTCCCCTGCCTAGTTAAAGTTTACCAATAGTTTTAAGGATTGAGTAAAGTTCGTGTGCTAATGCAAAGTCATAATCAGTCAGCGCATCTTTAATCATAGAAATTAATAATCCACGATTATTTGTCATAACAATCTTTGTTTTTTCATTGATTTCTTGACCAGATAAAAGAACTAAATTGTTTTTTAGTCCAGTTAATTTAACCGTTTCAATGTGTGTTAGATTGTAAGTATTAAGTGTTCTTTGGATTTTATCCGTTGTTAATATTGTCTTAATCATTTTATTCTCTCCAATTTTACCTTGGCATCATTGCCTCGATAAAATAAGAATACCAAAAAGAAGTTAAGGAATAGTTAATATTATTTTTATTATTTTTATTGACAATATTATTTTTATGTTTTATATTCCTGTTATCGCAATTAAGCGATATATAAGGGTAACAAAAATGGAATCACCGCTATTACAACAATTTCTAAATATCATTTCTAGTTTTTCACAATCAGAAACTAAAAAAGAAAACAAGGTATTCGATGCTTTGATAGGTAAGCCAGTCTTAACAAGACACAACCTTGAGGGGGTGGATTTTGGATATTTTGACTCATACAATGATGTTGGATTTGTTTTAAAAGATAACGGCGACGGTAACAGCAAATGAAAAAAATATCGCTTGATATACCTGATGATGATTATAATAAATTGAAAGATTTAAAGAAAAATCATCATATTAACATATCGTCTTTTGTATCTGAGGCTATAAAAGAAAAGCTAGGCAGAGAAAAACCACTTGCAAAATAAATTACAAGTGGCATAATTAATCTGTAGGCGTTATACGATTTAATCCCCCTATGCAGTACAACTCTTAGGGGGTTATTTATAACGCATTAATCGAAGTGTATTTTCTTTCAAAACAAAACCCCTTACATGGTTGTGCCATTGAGGGGTTTTATCTTATTTAAGCAATAACCCAATCATCAGCTAAAACATCGGTTTGTGATGCAAGCCAAGGCTCAACGGTATCTTGTGCGGTTTTCATAGCAATATATGCTTGATACGGCACTAAATCATTGGGGAATACCCCTGCCATTGTATTGAGCGTATTGTTTGAAGCTGGATATTTGTTTTCAGGAACATAATATAGAAACATTCCTTTGCCATTCCAGCCAGAACGAGCAACCTTATGTCCTGCTTTTAAATGGCGTATAGCAAAACCAAAATCAAATTGCCTTACCTGTATTCCGTCAGTCATAACCTCTCCTTAAATTAAAAAAGACCCCTCGATTTGAGCATATTCAGAGGCTTGAGGGGTTCTTAATTTATTCTATCATGCTTTATTGAGGTTACGCAATACATTTGTTATTGCGATTTCAATATCACCATTACGAGAATGACGTTCATTGTTATCACATTTATCACGCAAGCGGTTATTCTCAATGGTTAAAGCAAGTTCGCGAGTCTGCGCTGATTGCTTTAAATCCAATTCACGAATACTAGCAGATTGTGTCAATAGCGATTTTTGAGTTTCACAACAACATTCTGCTATTTGACGTGCTAACTCACTGGTATTTTTACAAGCGTCAAGTTTTACATCACCAAAGCCACGGATTAATTCCTCGCGTGTTTTTGCTTCTGATTTTTCATTCTCTAAAGATAAATGAGCAATTTGTTTGCTTAAATCATTATTCACTTGCAATAACTGATAACGATTTTGTGCAACTTCTTGACGTACATCACTAAACCCAGTTGACGTAAAGAATTTATTGTCACCAATTTCTTTAGATAAATCATGCTGTGTATTTAACACGTCACGAGATACATTGGTAACGTCGTGTGCAAGTCTTGATTGTCCATCGGTAATTAATGCCCCAATAGAATCAAGATTTGTGCGGACATCGTTTTCACTATCATAGATAGATTTTACGATTTCACGTTGTCCAGCGAGTAAGTCATTATTATTATCTTGATTATTATATCCATGTCCATTGTTTAAATGGCACGGTGCGTCCGATTGTATCGTTAGCATGATTTTTATGTCCAAGCCTCGTGATTGAGGCATTACCATTGTACTCTCATTTTAGGTATTTAGATATGTTATTTACTCGTTCTCTCGTATTAATTTTCTTAAATTTTTACATTCTTCTCTTGTTAAAAATAATGTGATTTCTTTTGTGTGTGGTGATATTTGATTAATATAAATATTACCGCCAATGTCAAGTTTAATACCGCCTGCCTTTGAGCCTGTATTAACGTTCTCATTGTTTTCACGTTCAATGTATATAAATTCACCAGATTGTAATTTCATTTCTTGATCCTGCGAATGATTCTATCTTTAATGGCAAACATGACATCTTTCATAAAATCATCGAGAAAGAACCGTAAAGGCGTATTGCCTACGAAACCCAATACGATACATACAAATGTGGTTATAAACACACTACTGCCATTTAGTTCAAATAGCTTTTTTGTTGCATCAACTAATAAAACACTAACTATGATATAAGCGACTAATTGCCTTAAATTCCATTTATCATAATCAAGGAATATACGCATCAAAACGCCCGTATAGAAATAATAATGCGTTTGGACATATTCAAAAACAACAACAATAAATTCATAAAGTGTGGGGGGTATAGGGTGTTCATTCAAAACATCAATCTTTCTTATGTGGCAACTGAAAATGCACGCCGTCTTTAAAGGTTTTCCAATCACCGCCCCATTCAATGGCAATGCCTAATTCTTTACTCGCTTGCTTCATAGCCTTTGCAATGGTTTCATAATGTTTCCAGTCCCAATTAACCACGCCATCAATTAAAGCCCCCAAATCGACTGCATCGCCTGTAATATGCCTACTATTCATAGTTTGAGATTTACCAGCCTTAACAAGCATTGATTGACGTTCTAGAGTACGCAAGCCCTCGAGGACTCTAAAATCTATTGGTGATATTTCCAAAGCACGCTTAACAACATTGATTAATTTAATGTCAACACCAACGAGTTTATTTAATGATTTTTGCGATAATTTAAATGTCATTTCCCTGCCTCATAAATTTCTGTTAATGTTACTGCGCGATTGCATTCACTGCAAAAGCAACAAAAATTACTACCTATTTTCCAAGTTCTATTGCCGCATGAGCCACATAAAAAAACCTTAATATCGTTATCATCGTTTGCGTTAACCCGCAAAGCACGTTGTGTTTGTTTCACCTTAACAACGGACTCATGAAATATACCATAATCGATATTGGTTTTCATCATTTCTGCTTCGCTTTCTCATTAACAAATGCCAAGAACTCAATAATAGCATATAATTTGCGTATTATGCCATCATCGTTGGGGGTGTTCGTACTTGCGGTAATTACCGACGCAATCGTTATGATTGATGTACCGACTGTAATAATGGTATCGAGATTTAGATATTCTAGCATGATGTTTCCTTATGTTATTGACAGCAATGCATTCTTCCATACCGAAGCAAGTAAAGCATGCCCAGCTTGTGTTAAATGCACAGTATCCGTATAATAAGTTGTGTCGCTTACATTGCCAGTTGTTACATTAAATTGCGGTATATCGTCTTCAAAGTCAGCAATAACATCAATTCCAATACTTGCATAACTTGCCCTAACAATAGTGTTAAATTCGCTTATCCTTGTATTTAGAGGCGTTCCGACTCCTCTTTTTATTGTAGTGCAGAAAATAATCTTTGCGTCTGGAAAATCAGCAGTTATCGCATTTAATCTTGTCGTTACTCTTGTCCATAAATTAGATGCTGTCACGGTAGCATCATAAGCCAAGTCATTCGTCCCTAGCCATATACTTATAATGTTATTTGCCCCACCTCCATTTAATGGTAAAGTTTTTACTCTTTGGTTATACGCTAATGACAATCTAAGAGGGTATGTGTCTTGACTTTCACCTGTATCTACTGCGTTATCAAAGTTAGAACCACCTAGTGCTATATTCATAAGTTTATAATTTTTTGACACAAGCTCTCTATCGTCTGTGCCTGATATTTCTACTAAAGTTTCCCCACTAATTGAATTTATCGCCTGTGCAGCATAGATTAATTCTTTATTAGCACTTGGTAATCCTAAAGCGTCGGTTATACTATCCCCAATAAGAATTATTGTTTTAAATTTTGCAAGAGGCTGAAATTGTTCAAGCGTGCTTCCTAGGGCAAAACCAGTTGGGGCTGTTGATACAACACTTGCTAATTCAGAAGCTGTTAAATAACTTGATATCGCACTGTAAAATACGTCTGGAACACGAATATAAGTGATTGAACCTGTAGCAACACCAATTTGTGCAAGGTATTGCGTATAATTTGCTGGTAAATTTAATTGAGTAGCGATATACCGCAAGCATAAAGTTTCTTTTGTCACTTCCGCAGTGTCACCATTATTTAAAATAGAAACACCACCATAAGCACTTCTTAAATTTGTATCCGCAATAAAATATTTATATGTTTCGGTTGCCATTATGGTTTAATTCCCACTAAATAAGATGATATTGACGAACGAATCCCTGCACTTGGAACACCATTATAAAATATCATTTGCTGTGTTTCACCATCTAATGATTGCGTTCCTGTGCCTACTAAAGTATTACCAATAACAAAACCAATAGGGTTACTTGCTGGAAATGTTGTATTATGTGCAGGGGTTGCTGTGCTTGTTAATGTTTGTAATGTGCCATTTAACCAACAACTCATTACGGCAGTACCGCCTGATATATTGACTTGAACCTCAACCGTGTACCACGCCCCCAATGTCAAAGCAGGTGATAACCCTAAAGATGTTTGCGTCCCACCATCATTTGCATTTATTCTAACACGCACCAATCTTGAACCTGTAACGTCAAGTTCTCCCCTTAATGCGTTCGTTCCGCTAGCACCACCAATAGATAAAACCCTAAGTGTTGCTGTTGTAGGTTTTAAATTAAATGCACAATACCAGCCACTCGTTGCATTACAAATTCCAGTTCTATCAATTAATTCCATTTTTCTTGTGGTTAATTGATTAAAATCAATTCCATTTGTTTTTATTAATGGTTGCCTTACCTTATTCGCTTGGTCTAAACTTTTATATACATTTCCTGTTATTGCTTCATAGACATAAGCCATTGTATCATCACCAAGCGTATCAACTAAATTATTCGTCTGTGTGCTTCGGAAATCCCACCAATAAGTATTGCTATCATAATCAAAAGGCGGAGGCGTAGTTCCCCCACTTGAGCCACGACCATAATAATATATAAAACTGCTCATTATGATACTTTCTTTTGTAAAATTCTGTAAACTTCTGCTATTGTACGCGGTTTTTGTTCATTGTAAAATATTTCTTTGTTATAGCGTGCTTCTTTCGGGAATATATTTTTAGCAATGCCATTAGGGTTTTTTTCTAGTATCTTAATAAACTTAACACCTTGTCCAGCACCCATAAAATGAAGTGCATACGCTTCGGTATCATTGACATTGCGTCCTAATTGAGTATTAGCAATGCGTTTATTATCATTGGTTAATGCCAAAGCCATAGCAGTTTGTGCTTCACGGTCATTTCTATCATTTATAGAAACATTATATTGCTTGCCAAATTTATTAACAGCACGTTTCCAAGTATCGTCTGTAAAACCAAAAAGCCCTTGTGCTGTTGAACCTTGAACACTTGATTTTGCGTTAATATTGCCAGACGATTCAGCATTGCTAAATTTATCCATAAGGGGGGATTCATTACTTGCCTGTGGTTTATTCTGTAAACGGCGTTGTCTGATTTCATTAATTAAATCAATGTTATTACTTGTGGGTTTTGATGTTTGTCTTCTTGCTCTAATTTCTTTGATTAAATCAACCTTGTTTTGTTGTTGTGCGTCTTGTTTATTAGTCATCGCATTCATAGCCTGCCCAGTCATGCGTGATGATTGCGAGGCTATAGTGTCAGCGTTATTGGATATTCCATTTAATGATTTATTAAGAAATCCATCACCTGATAAATGCTTTGCAACGTTACTGGGTGATTTATTAATGCTTTGTCCTAAGCGGTTTAAAGCACCACCGCCTGTTACAGTTAATAATGTTTTAGGACTAAATACGCTAGCCCCTGCAACACCTGCCGTAGCAGATTTTGCAAAAGTATCAGAGCCACCAGCCTTAGGTAAAAATTGTTTTCCTATACGTGCTAAATCAACAAGTGCATCTTTCCCCACGTTTTGCTTTGACGCTGTTATATATTTACTTGAAGCAACACGATTTAATAAATCAGTAGGGTTTATTTCGCCAGTAGTTGATTTTTCTAGTAACGGCTGTATTGTTTTAAAATTCTTGTATTCTTGATTAGCTTCTTGTAATAATTTTTGTTTGTTTTTAGGTAAGCTTTTATTTAAAATATCGTGAACAAAATCAGCCGTTTCTGCGATGGTGTTTTTTGCATCTCCTTGTGATTTTGATGCTATATCTAATAAATCACGACGCAATCCATTTATCTTTATGGCGGATACCGCTTTAAAATCGACACCGTCTAACCCTTGATTAAAATCATCAATAACAGATTTTAGTACATTATCAATTTTTTTAAACTGCAATGGTGATACATTATCTTTTACATAATTTACTTGTTGCTGTAGTTGACTAACATCATCTTGAAAAACATTTATTTTAGTATTTTTCAAAACTTTATCATATTTTGCACTGTTTAATTGCGAAAATTTGTTAATTGATTCGGGGGTTGTATCTGTTATTCCATTGCCGAGTGTTTTAGCAAGTGCCGTGTTCCATTGTGTTTTTTGTGTTGCTTCTTGTGCATCAACACCGCTAAACGGTATGTCTTGGCTTATTTTTTGAACCGTTTTTCTAAATCTAGTAGGTTTTATTTGGTCAACCCTTAATTTAATTCCGAACTCTTTTGCACGTTTTGCAAGGGGTATAATATCATCGGCAACCTTAGATGTAAGAACACTTGCACCCTTGCCTAAACCACCCAAAGTAGTACCCACCGCCGTATCAATCGCTTTTCTTTCTGCAAAAGATGATAAATCACCACTGTTTTTATCTGTAGTCACATAAGGCGTTAATCCTGCACCTATAGCGGACGATTTAACAAGGTTTCCTGCCCCTGCAATTTTTGACTTAATACCGCTTTTCAATACTTGCTTCACGCCTTGTTTTGCACCACCAATAAGTCCAGCACCAGTAACAATGCCAGCACCACCACGCAATAAAGCAGGCGTTAAACCTGTACCATAATTCTTTTGAAAATCTGTTTCTTGTCCTTGTGCTACCTTGTCAAATTTACCAGTATAATCTAATTTATTTTCTAAATCAGGATTATATCCTACCTTGCTTGCTAAATAATCCGCACCTTTGCCTAGTGCTTTCAATCCATAAGCCCCTAATTGAGGAGCACTAGTAGCCATATCAGACATAGCCATGTCAACATACCCTAATGGATTATAAGGGCTGTAATCACGATAAGGAGAGGATTCCCCTTGTGTTGCCCCGCTTGTTTTAAAGTTTTCAAGTTCTTTTTTTTGTGCGTCGGTAAAATCTTGTAATTGATATTCTTTACCATTCATAACAGCAGTGTTGCCTTGAATGGGCTGTGCTTGCAATGGTTTTTCTTGTTGCATCGGTTGCGGTTGTTGCTCAATATTACCGCCTTGCATTTCTTTAATCTTTTTAGCTAAGAATATAGATGCTTGCGTGTCACCTGCTTTGTGCGAGCCAATTAATGCGTTTTTAAGCTGTTCTATTGTTGCCATTACATATTACCGTATTTATTTACAAGGTCATCTACATTAAAGTCTTGATTGCTTTGTTGTGGTTGTTGCGTGGTTTGTGGCTTGTAAGCGTCAGGGCTTTTGTTACTTTGTTTAAGTATGTCATCTAAAGATTTTTCCTGTTCTAAAATAAGGTCATCGTTTATCTTTATAAGATAAGCTAATCTTTCTTTGACAAGTTCAGTATCATTTAAATTGTTTAATATCGCTTTTCCTGCACGGTCAGCATCATCTTTTGCTTGCACGCCTTTTTGTAATAATAATTTATTATTTGTTAATTCTGCGACATAAGATACTAAATTATTATATTCACGTGATTCAGGTGTTGAATTACCGAGTTTATTAGCGATTTCAGATGTCATATTTTTAAACATTCCTAAATTTAAAGTTCCGTCTTTAATTTTATCATGCAAATCAATACCCTTAACAACTAATTGAGTTGTAGTATTAATGCCGTCTTTGGTTTCTTTGATTAATTTTATCACGGGGGCAGGCAATGGGGCATTTTGGCTTACTTTTAATTCAGTATCAATCTTTCCTTTATTTTCAATATCTTGTTTAGCTTGTTCATTTTTCATTCCCTGCCCTGCAAAGGCATTATCTTTACCGCTTTGTGTGCCGTAACCAGTGCTGAATGCCTTATCTTGAACCGATGGAACATAACCCTCTATATTGCCAATAGTGCCGTTTGCGTCTTTAAATTCTTGCCCCTTATCAAATATTTTAGCAGACAAAGCGATTGCGTTTGCTGTTGGTAAATCACCTGCATCAAGTGCTTTTCTTATAGCATTAGATACTTGTAGGGGTGCAGGAGAACCACCATAAGAACGTGCATCTCTAGCCTGTTGTAATGTCGTATTTCTGATTTCAATCAGTCTATCCTCTGCTTCAGGACTATATTCTTGGGGGTCTGTTTCATCATGAATCCCTGCTTGTGTCGCATTTCTTTTGAATTGCTCATAGTAAATCTGTTTTTGCATAGGGTCATCGGTTGATTCTAGCTTATTAGCAATGTCTGTAATTAGTTGTGATTCTAATTTTTGCTTATTAACACCTTGAGTAATTTCATTCGATTTTAAAGTGCTTTGCGTGTTTAAATTGTTGTTATACCCTGCCGTAGCGTTAGGGCTAACACGACTAATTAAACCTGCTTCATACTGATTTAAATCACGCCCCTCTGATTGTGCTTGCCGTATCATGTCCTCTACTTTGGAACGTGCAATAGCATCTCTTGACTGATTAAGCATTTCTAAACCGCCTAAATCAGCATATTTACTGTCTAATACTGGATTGAAACCGCCTGCTTGTATGGGTTGTAAATTAGCCATGAAATTATTTAAAATACCACTCATTAAAACCAACTCCCAATGCTACTTAACCAACTAGAACCACTATTTGAATTATTGCCTTGATTTAACCACCCACTACTCCCGAAGTCATTAGAAGTGCCACCACCAGAACCACCTAATATGTTTTTAAATAAATCACCAATACCACCGCCAGTGCTACCGCCACTTTGTCCACCACCTAAGATGTTACCTAAAAGATTTCCTCCAGTAGTGACTAGGCTTGATACAGGTTTAATATTTGATGTTTGCTTGTATTGCTCTTGTGCAATCTTACCTAAAATATCATTTAACACACCTTGGTTTTGCATACCAATATTAGCTTGGTTTTGATTTTTACCCATAATGATATTCGCTAAATCGTTGTAGCGATTATCTATAGCACCTGTACCTTGTTCATAGCCAAACTTAATTAAATCGTTATTTGCGTTTGTACTATTGCTTAAATTAGTCAATGCTTGTTGATTATACGTTCCTGTATTTTGATTGATAGCATTTGTGTATTGATTTTGATTTTGCCCTAACGCATTGTATCTATTTTGTGCATTAGCCATTAATCCTTGATTGTAATTATTCGTATTGTTATTGACATTATTAAAATAATCACCTGTGCTTTGATTATTTGCTGTTGTGTAGTTTTGTTGTGCAGTTGATAGGGCGTTAGCTCTATTTGCACTTGTATTTCCTAATGCTGTACCGTAATTTTGACGCAAGTTACCTTGTGAATTGGTTGCATTTAATCCTTGTGCTGATTGCCCTGCCAATTGATTAACATAGCTGTCATAGCCTTGTTGTGCCATGTCTTGGCCATATTTCATAGCCTCTTTAATTGCACCGCCACCCAATAAAGCACCCCGAGCAGAAGCAGACCTATCAAGTGCATTCAGGCCCTCTTTATATCGAAAGTCATATCCGGGTGTTTTAACATAATCCGCAACACGTGTACTAGGATCACCAGTTAAAAATCTATTTAATAACCCCTGTGCATTACTACCGCCTTGTGTATATGGATTATACGCATTTATAGCAGGATTCATTTGACTTGATAAATCATTGCGTGAAGCGTCATAACCCTGCTGTGTAATATTATTTTGGGTATTAAAATTGTTTTTATTGTTTGAATTAATTTTATTGTATTCTGTTTCGTATCTTGATTCTAAATTATTGGCGTTTGACTGCAATAAATTATTTAAAGTACCGTAAGATTGATTTGATAAATTATTTTGCGTATTTAAATTATTGGTTAATTGTTTATTTTGCGTATTTAAATTATTTGCATTAATTTGACTTGATTTATCATATTGATTATTGCTTTGTTGGTTTAACGCACCTGTGGTTTGTCCAGTCATACGCATTAAATCATCATATTTATTCTTGCTATAGCCTGATGTTGCGTCATAGGCATTATTCATTAAGCCTATAGCGTTATTGCTTGCTTGCGTATTTTGTGCCATAGCGTCACGGTAACGCTGAATAATATCATCGTAGGCTTTTTTATTCTGAAAATAGTCATAAGCAGATATACCAAGATTAGATATATCACTTGCTAAACTAGGGGCAGGAGGTGTTTCATTAGCCATTCATGCCACCGTGTTTTGCTTTTAAATTATTAAGAAGCATATCTGTTAATTCCTTACGTGGTTTTGATGTAAGCGGAGATTGATTATTGAGTAATGCCATTTTTTGAATTGGTGTATCTTGCATGATATTAACGTTCGGAGATTGCGGAGCGATAACAGTACCGCCTTGTGCTTGTTGTCCGCCACCGCCTAAGATATTACCTAATATACCACCGCTGCCTTGTCCGCCACCAAACATACTGCCAATATTGCCAGCACCATAAGCCATAGCACCGTTTAACCCCTGCTTTAATGCCCCATTAACATTGCCATTGGTAAGATTAACACCTGCCGAACCCATACTGCCCAATGGTAAGCCAGTTGTTGCCATACCTGCGACATTATAAACGTCAACAAGCCCACCGCCGTTAGGGTCAAAACCTAAAGCATCGTCCATAGTAGCGTTTGTTATATCTTTATACGCCTTAACATAAGTCTTTGGACTTGTAATTGGAGCTACAACACTTGCTATTTTCTTAAACCAACCCATTAACCTATCCTACGCCAGTTTGTACCGTCACTCATAATTGTAGCATAGCCATTGCTTGCTAAAACCAACGTTGCTGAACCGTCTATTGTTTCGGTTGAGAATCCGTCAATTGTTAAATTATTCGTGCCAATATTTTTGAATTTTATGTATCTCCCAAGGAGATTAACTGCTGTAGGCAAGTTTGCCGTAATTGCCCCTGATGTTGTATCAATCAAAAGCATTTCATAGTCTTTTGTAACAGTTACAGGACTGCTAGAAAATGTAGTCACAGTATAACTTGGATTATATATTTTATCAAACAATTTTTGCAAAAACAAAAACCAATAATTTGTGAAATACATTCGATTGTTTTTTAATTCAACAGCTTCAAATCCTATAATTGGGGGTGTATTATTCGTCATCTTCGACCTCTAAGCGTATTTTGCAACTTGCAATACTGATAGAAACATCATTAGATACCTCAAATTTATAAATTCTTTTTCTTGAAATACCTAAATTTCTAAATTCAATCTTGCGTCCGTATTGCGTATTTGTGCCGAGTGATAGACTTCTTTTTGTGCTATAGGTAAAACCACCGTCATCGGAATATGACATTTCTATTATTGGTGTAATATCTACCCCCGCCGTTCCTGTGGTTATGACAGGCTGTATCGCATGATGTATAACACGTTTGCCGTCACCTTGAATAACGGTTGTGGTAAATACTCTCTCAATGTCATCGCCATCATCGGTGGTATTATCTTGATTGATAAAATAAACCTTGTTACCGATTGCACAAATTGTGTTCTTAGTGTTTTCCTCTAAGAACGCATTTTGAACAAATCGAGGTCTCCAGTATGTATAACCCTCGCTTGTTCTTTTATGCCATTCTAAGGTCTGTAAATTACAACATACTGTAAACCCTGCGTCCTCTACGGTAATACCATAAAACCATTGTCCATTTTCACGGAATGAAAACCCAATCGCATTAACAGCACTAATATTTTGAAATAATTTATCAATGCTTTCAGTTGATATTTTTGTAAAGCTATATCCACTTATTTTATAAACAAGACCGTTTCTTGATAAAAAATAAATCTCATTTAAAATTGCGACAGGCGTT
>CAYRTN010000002.1:0-16038 GCA_964427235.1 uncultured Chthoniobacter sp.
GCGGGTAACTGAAATCTTGGAGAAACGGCGTTTTGACATCAAAAGATAAGGCCAGACACACGCCTTCGATTTTTTTGTCCCCTTTGACGGATTGGGGAGTTTTGGATTGGTCCTGCTGTCCGGCGTCAACGGCCTTACAAAGCTTACAGGGGGCCGAGCCATTAAATGTCATCGCGACACCCTCAATGATGCCGGATTTTAGGGAATACTCGATGAGCATATTCGTCCAAGCAAGCGACTGGAGCACGAAAAGGTGCCCGCCGGCGATGGCGAACATCGCGCAAAAAAGCATGGCAAATCCCAAATTTCGTATCATTGATCGAGGCAAAGCGGTGGCGGTTATGAAAGAAAATGATCGATCATGTCAAACAGATTTCACCAAGCGGGCAGGTGCACTTTGCTGTTGAATTGGCTTAATTTTAGTGTGCATAGTTCAAATCTCACCTCCCTCAAAAGGTGTTTCTTATGTTTAAAAACCTCATGAAGGTGAACAGGACTTCACTCGCAGTTGTTTTCTATACGCGTCCTTGCGCTGATCTCTGTGCGTAAACAAGGATTTATCTTTCATGATGAGAGAGGCAGTCGCTGGCCAAGGTTCAAATTATTGGCTGCAGTAGGCATTATCCTCACGATCGCGGGGTTGAGTTTGTTTATTTTTTCCCTGTTTGTGGCCCCGTTCATCGAGCAACCGGATTCCTTCAAGGACATGAAACGGAAAATCCGAAGTCATGGGACAGCCTCCAAACTTCCACGCGAACCCCAAATCGATGGAGTGCTCCAGCGAATGCTGGCCAAAAATCAGTCCCCAGCAAACTTAAAGCCAGCGAGTGGCGCTCCAGTGATTCGATCCGCTTTTTTTTATGGCTGGGACGAATCCGCCTTCCGCTCTCTCGAGAAGCATAAGTGGTTACTCACCCATCTTTGCCCAGAATACTTGTCTTTTACGGATGCAGAAGAGGGAATCAAGGAAGATGAAGACTCGAATTTGGAGAGGGTTTCCGAGATTGCGACAATGAAGCTGATGCCGGTTCTGTCGAATCTCGACGGCAGCGATCGCATCCCGGGGGCCGTGGAATTTTTGGCGCAAGCCGGACAGGAAGAAAAAAAAGCATTCACCACCGATCTCGTGAATCGACTGAAAAATGTCGGAGCCAGTGGAGTCGTGATCGACTGGGAGGAAGTCGATGCCGGCGCTAGCAATGAGTTATCAAAACTGATTGTCGAAATAGCCACAGACCTCAAGGCGGAAGGCCTCGAAACTTGGTTGTGCATTACGATGGACGCCTCATTTTCGAATTGGGATTTTGAAAAATTGTCGCCTCATGTCGATCGCTTCATCGCATTGCTGCATGATGAAAATGGCGAGACCGACACCCCTGGGCCAATTGCTTCTAATGACTGGGTCGATGGTTGGTTAAAAGTCATTCATAGTTGCAGCAACCCCGAGCAATGGATTGCCTCACTCGGTTGCCATGGGATGGACTGGATCGTCGATGGCTCTAACGCCGAGGAGATTTCCTTTGCCGATGCCATGAGCCGCGCCGGCAATGCAGGGTGTGAGGATTTGCGCTTTGCGCCTCAAGAGATGAACCTCACGTTTTCTTATTTTTACGACAACGAGGAACATGAGGTTTGGTTTCTGGATGCCGCTTCTTTTGCGAACCACTGGAACTCGGCGCGCGATTACGGCTTTGCGGGCGTCATGCTCAACCGCATCGGGATGGAAGACTCCTCAGTATGGAGAGTCATGGCAAAAGATGGCCAGACCACCGCATCAGACTTTGCTGAATCCATACCCAGTGGTGACTCTATCACTTCCATCGGCAGGGGCGAGGTCGTTAGCCTTGATCCTTCTAAATCGGAGGGGAGACGGAATTTTTCAAATGATCCCGAAGGCAGAATTTTCAGCAATTATTTAACACCCCCAGCCTGCCCTACACTTTTTAGAATGAACGCCGCCGCACCGGATCGAATCACGATTACGTTCGATGACGGCCCAGATCCAGACTGGACGCCTCAAATCCTCGACATCCTCAAAGAACGAGGAATCAAAGCGGTCTTTTTTATCATCGGTCAGGAAGCTGAACTTTACCCCGATCTCGTAAGAAGAATCGTCGCGGAGGGCCATGAGATCGGCAACCATTCATTCACGCACCCGAATCTAGCAGAGGAATCAGCATCTATCATCCGACTTGAACTTAATGCCACCCAGCGACTCATTGAGTCTCTCACAGGTGTATCGACCACACTTTTCAGACCCCCCTACAACGCAGATTCACATCCCTCCAAACTCGAAGAACTCGTTCCCATAGGCGTCGCTCAGTCCCTCGGATACATGACCGTCTTGGAAAACATCGATCCCCGCGATTGGCAAGACATCGATAAAGAGGAAATTTTAGCGAGAGTTAAAAAAGACCGTCCCAAGGGGAGTATAATTCTACTCCATGATGGTGGCGGCGATCGCAACGCAACGGTTGAGGCTCTCCCAGCTATACTGGACTACCTCCAAGAACGAGGAGACCAAGTCGTCAGTCTTAGTGAGCTATTGGGCTTGGATCCCCATAAAATCATGCCACCCGTGACGCTTGAGAAAAAAACCTTCCACCTCTTCACAAGCGGAATCGGTTTTCAAATCTTGCGGATTTTTCAATCGTTTCTCTACTGGTTTATTGTGATCAGCACGACCCTTGTCGTTGCGCGAACAATTCTGATCATCATCTTAGCTCGATTACATAAAGCCCCCCCACCCTCCTCGCCGGGATATCACCCCTCCGTCTCGGTAATCATTCCTGCTTACAACGAGCAAAAGGTCATTGCGAAAACCATCCAATCGCTTCTCGCTTCAGAATACCAAGGCACACTCGAAGTCGTCGTCATCGATGATGGATCCACCGATGGAACGGTCGAGGCGGTGGAATCCGTGAACGACTCCAGACTGCGAGTGGTACGGCAGTCAAATTCAGGAAAAGCCTACGCTCTTCAACGCGGTGTTGATGTCACTAAAAACGAAATCCTCATTTTCGCCGATGCGGACACGCAATTTGATCGTCATGCGATCGCGCTTTTGGCAGGGACGTTTGAGAACAGTGAAATCGGCGCGGTTTCGGGTCATGCCCGCGTAGGTAATCGCTCGACCTTTCTCGCTCGTTGTCAGGACTTGGAATATATCTGCGGCTTTAACCTCGATCGCCGTGCCTATGCCACATGGAACTGCATCACCGTTGCGCCAGGAGCGATCAGCGCCATCCGTCGCGCAACGATCATTGAAGCCGGTGGTTTTTCTTACGAAACCCTTGCGGAGGATACCGACCTGACCCTTGCCATTCACAAGACTGGCTCCCGAGTGGAATACCAACCCCTAGCGATCGCCTACACAGAAGCCCCCGAGACATTTTCAGCCTTGGCGAGTCAGCGGTTTCGCTGGGCCTATGGAACACTCCAATGCGTTTTCAAGCACGCAGACATCCTATTTAATCCTCACTACAAAGCGCTTGGATTTCTTAGTCTTCCAGGCATCTTGTTTTTTCAAATCCTCCTTGTCGCTTTTTCGCCAGCCATCGATGTCCTTTTTATTGAATCGATGATCATGGGACGTGTCGGTGCCATCCTCCCCTATTTTCTCGCATTCCTTCTCTGTGACGTCTTAGTCGCCGCTGCGGCACTCCATATGGAAGGGTTACCTGTTCGTCACGCCCTTCGCATCATTCCACAAAGATTCTTGTACAGACCGCTATTGAGCTATGTCGTATGGAAATCCCTAATCCATGCAATGAGGGGCGCTTGGGTCGGGTGGGGAAAGCTTCAAAGAACAGCGACCGTTTCACTCCCATGAAGAAACTTCTTATTCTCATTATCCTAACCTGCAACCTCGCTAGAGGCGCTGGATCTCCACTTGATGCAAACCTAAATGACCAAAAAGGGGTTTTATTCGGTGCCTACATGGATTTCGGCGAGACCGAGGATCATGTCACTCTCGAAGGCATTGAAGATTTTGAGAAGCTGGCTGGGAAACGCCCTGCGATTATTGCCTCATCCAGTTACTGGGGCGAACAAACCTTCCCCAAAAAAAACCTAGCCCTCATTGACCGGCATGGCGCCACACCACTTATCTTCTGGTCACCTTGGGACAAACCGTACGATCAAAATAAGGGTCCCGATCGGTTTTCCCTCAAGGAAATCCTAGCAGGCAAATGGGACGCTTACATTGACGCTTGGGGTGACGGCGCAAAAGATTTCGGCAAACCCTTCCTTGTTTCTTTCTGCAACGAAATGAATGGTTGCTGGTTTCCTTGGTCTGGGTGCTTTTACGGTGGAAAAAATGGTGGGAATGAGGTTTTCAAACAGGCTTGGCGCTACGTCGTCGATCGCGTCAGGGCCCGTGGCGCAAAAAACATTCGCTGGGTGTTTCACGTAAATAATTTTCCAGATGATAATAATTTTTGGAATTTGATGTCCGCCTACTACCCTGGCTCGGATTATGTGGATTGGCTAGGGCTCAGTGTTTACGGAAAACAATTCCGAAATGGTGACGCTTGGGCTCAATTTAAACCGCTTCTCGACTGGCCCTACAAAGAACTCACAAAGATCGATCCAGACAAGCCTGTGATGGTTGCCGAATTTGGCGTCGGTGACTTTCCTAAATCGGGAAGCAAAACGAAATGGTTCGAAGACGCACTCCGCATCATTCCCGAGTATCCTCGTATCAAAGCAGCCGTCTACTGGCATGAACGCTGGCAAAACGAAGATGGATCTTTCAGCAACATCAGAATCAACTCATCACCCTCGGCATTGGAGACCTTTCGAAAAGGAATCAGCGACCCTGCATGGATCTCTTCAAAAAAAGACAACTAACGTTGGCTTGGTTTTTGAGCCCTCATAATTTGAGAATGTTTTTCAAATTGGGAGATCTTTAGGTTATGCCTATCGTCCTTGACCCCTATTTATGAAAGAAAAAGTCGTTGATCCACGCGTAAGAGACCTCACCGCTGATGTCGCTGAAGGGAAAGCAGCAAGACTCATCGAGGAGATGATCGATACTTCACTGGGATTCGGACGCGACCACGCGAGCATCGGTGAACTCAAGCTCATGAACCGTGCGCTCCGCGAACTACGTCACGCAGCGAGTGTTTTTGCAAAATACAATCGGGTCCGCAAAGTTGCAGTCTTTGGAAGTGCCCGCACTGGCGAGGATCAGGAAGAATACAAACAAGCGGAGAGTTTCGGTAAAAAGATTGTCGAACATGGATACATGGTCATCACCGGTGGAGGCGATGGCATCATGGGCGCAGCGCAAAAGGGCGCTGGCGCGGAAAAGAGCTTCGGACTCAACATCCGACTTCCTTTCGAGCAATCAGCAAATCCGACCATTCACGGCGATCCGAAACTCATCAATTTTAATTATTTTTTTACGCGCAAATTGAATTTCGCAAAGGAAACCAATGCCTTCGCTCTTTTTCCTGGAGGCTTCGGAACGCACGATGAGGGCTTTGAGATCCTCACGCTCATGCAGACCGGTAAAATGCCGATTGTTCCGGTGGTGATGCTTGATCGTCAAAATGGCCATTACTGGGAAACCTGGCGTCGCTTTGTCACGAATGATCTTTTGCACAAAGGTTTGATATCCGAAAGCGACTTTAATCTCTTCCATGTCACGTACGATGTGGACGAAGCCGTGAAACAAATCACGGACTTCTACAGGAATTTACACTCCTACCGCTGGGTGAGGGAAAAAATGGTCATTCGGATTCAACGCCCTATCACAAAAGAAGCCTTGGAATCACTCAACGACCGCTTTGCCAATATGCTGTCAGTGGAAAAAATTGAGCAAGTCGGCCCATTGCCTGAAGAATCTGACGACGTTCACCTTCAAAACCTGCCAAGACTTGTTTTGACACCTCACAAAAGGGAGTTTGGAAAATTTCGCCTTTTATTGAATGCGATTAATGAGTCAGCGGTCGTTGGGGACCTGTCTTAAAAAAGCACCCCGTTCTGCCAAGATAGCAGTCGCGATATTGTCAGCTAATTTCTGCCGAGTCTGAGAAGATTGAACTTTGGCATTCTCCGTGGAATTGGAAATAAATCCCAACTCGCAGAGTACCGCCGGACGTTTGTTGTTTCTCAAGACATACAACTTGCGGGATTTGATACCTCGATCTTGACCGTGGTAAGTTTCTACCATCTGCGATTGGATCCGTGAGGCCAGTCGGGCGGAGTTCGGATTTAAATAAAATGTTTCAATGCCCGAGGCTTTTTTCCTCTTATCCCAATTGTAGTGGATGCTGACGAAGATCGAGTCAGTCAAGCGATTGGATATGGTCACGCGATTGTCGAGAGTAACAAAGTAGTCTCCCGTACGGGTCTCTATGACATGGAGACCGTTCTGTCGCAACTTGCGAGCGAGGCGTTGGGCCGTATCAAGAGTCAGGTCTTTCTCATAAATTCCCTTTACGGGCTTGGCCCCACGATCAAATCCCCCGTGCCCAGCATCAATGACCACCGTATCGAAGTGACCAGTTCCCCTACTCCCACCCACAAAGGTCGTCGAACAACCAGCAAGAGCTACTACTACCAAAATCAGCAGCAGTTTTGGAAAAAGATTTGGAATAGGAAATTGGTTCGGTAGCTCCATGGAAAGGGCCCTGCTTTCACCGAGTTTGGTAAAATGACGGCACAACAATAGAAACCATAATGGAAAACGAGCAATCATTTTAGTCTCGATTTCTTCCTCTGTCGGAGCGTGGATGAGATCATGTTAGCCAAGCGAGTGATTCCATGTCTGGATGTAACGAATGGTCGGGTGGTGAAAGGAACCAAGTTCCTCGACCTCCGCGATGCCGGAGATCCCGTGGAATGCGCCAAGATGTACGATCAACAGGGGGCCGACGAACTTGTCTTTCTCGATATAACAGCTTCCAGCGATGGCCGAGCAACGATGGTTTCCGTAGTCGAACGCACCGCAGAGGCCTGCTTCATGCCTCTCACCGTGGGTGGAGGAATCCGTGTTGTGGAGGATTTTCACACCATGTTGAGGGCTGGAGCGGACAAAGTGAGCGTGAATACATCTGCGTTGCAGAGGCCCGAACTGATCACCGAGGCGGCTGAAGCTTTTGGCTCGCAGTGCGTCGTCGTTGCGGTGGATGCGAAGCGCGACGGGGAAGGTAAATGGCGGGTTTACACCCATGGTGGACGCAAACCCACCGAACGCGACGCCATCGAGTGGGTGATTGAAGCGGCTCAACGCGGCGCAGGAGAGATCCTCCTCACAAGCATGGACGCTGATGGTACCTGTGACGGATACGATTTGGCACTGAACCGTGCGGTTTCCAGCGCAGTGGAAATCCCAGTGATTGCGAGCGGTGGAGCGGGAGAACTCCGACATCTCGCCGACGTTCTTCAGTCAGGTCTCGCTGATGCCGTCCTTGCAGCAAGTATTTTTCACTTTGGAAAATTCACTGTGGCTGATGCGAAAGCCCATCTTGCTAGCCAAGGCATCCCCGTGAGGAATGCCTACCGAGGCTAATTGAGTATTTATGATTTCGCATTTCTCAGCCGACAGTGTCACCGAGTCTCTTCGCCGAGAAGGATTGCGAATCACCAAAAACCGTCGAGGCATACTCGAGTGTCTCTTTGCCGCCGAGGAACCCATGTCGTTGCAAAAAATCCAAGAGAGAGCGACCAAATTTTCCGGCACGAAGCCAGACTACGCCACGGTATTTCGGATGATTTTGCTGATGGAGAAATTGCACTTAGTTCACAAAGTGAATCTCCAGCGTCCGTGCAGCTACTACGAACTCCGGGATCCCCATAAACACTACGACCATCTCATTTGCAAAAAATGCGCTCATGTCGTTCTGATCGACATCCCCTGCCCCATCGGCGACACAGAACAGAAGCTCGCCAAAAAATATGGCTTTAGCGATCTGAGCCATTCCTTGGAGTTTTTTGGCGTTTGCTCCCAGTGCGCATAAAAAATCGGCTTGATTACATCCGACCTATTCCAGAATCTTGCGCATGAAGGTTCCAACAAACGCACCATCGTCATCGCAGGAATTGGATAGTTTTTTCTATCAACCCGCAGACAGCTTTTTCCGTGGAAACTCAGGTTTGTCGCTCACCTACGACGACGTTACTCTCGCTACTCTCTACAGTGAGATTCTTCCGAAGGATGCGAACTTTGAAACCAATCTGGGAAAAGGCTTGTTTCTTCACCTTCCCATTGTCTCTGCGGACATGGATACCGTCACGGAATCCCGCATGGCCATCGCGCTAGCTCTCAACGGTGGACTCGGCCTCATCCACTACAATATGCCCGCTCGGCAGCAACTTTCCGAGGTCTCACGAGTCAAAAATCATATTCACGGCCTCATTCGCGAACCGATCAAAGTGCATCCCGATCAATGCATCGGTGATGTTTTGGGACTCATTGAAGAAAAGAAATTCAGCTTCAGCACCTTTCCTGTTGTCGATAAAGACGACATACTGTTGGGACTATTACCTGGGCATTGCGTGAGGCCCCGCTTCGCTAATCGCGGTGTGGGCGAGGCCATGATCAAGAGGGACGGCGTACTGACCATTCGCGAAAGCGAACTTGGAGATGATCCGATCCAGAGAGCCGATCGATTTTTTACCGAGCACATCGGCATCCATAAACTGCTCGTCGTGGATGCGGAAGATCGTTTGAAAGGGCTATTCACGCTCAGTGATATCGAACGCATCTCACAAGAGCGTTCCTTGCAAACAAAACCCGCCAGAGACTCCAAGTTCCGACTCCTTTGCGGGGCTGCTGTCAGTGCCCCACGGAAAGCGGATGGAGCCATCGATAAAGATCAACTCCTCGCGCATGTTGAAGCTCTTGTCGATCGCGGACTCGACGCCGTCGCTGTATCCACCGCCCATGGGCACACTCTTGGAGTTGGCGATGCCGTGAAGGCGATTCGCAGCGCGCTCCCAGACCTGACAATCATCGCCGGCAATGTCACCAGCGCCGCCGGCGTGGAGTTTTTAGCCAAAAGCGGAGCTAATACGGTGAAAGTTGGCCAAGGTCCTGGATCAATTTGCACGACGCGCGTTGTGGCTGGTGTAGGCATCCCCCAACTCACCGCGCTCTATGTTTGCTCTCAAGCTGCCCGTGCCAATGGAGTCACCATTCTCGCTGATGGTGGCATCACCAAATCCGGAGACGTCGTGAAAGCTCTTACCTTGGCTGATGCTGTTGTTTGCGGAAGCCTCCTAGCAGGTTGCCCAGAAGCTCCCGGGCAAATCCTCGAAATCAATGGGAAGTTC
Organism: uncultured Chthoniobacter sp.; assembly: GCA_964427235.1. GTDB lineage: Bacteria > Verrucomicrobiota > Verrucomicrobiia > Chthoniobacterales > Terrimicrobiaceae > UBA967. The sequence goes on from CAYRTN010000002.1 coordinate 9,283, forward strand.
TATAAGCAGTATCGAGGCATGGGCAGCCATGCAGCCATGAAAGCCGGCAGCGCCGCTCGTTATGGCCATGCACGCGAGATCTCACAAAAATCCGCAGCGGAAGGTGTCGAAGCTCTTAAGGAGGTCTCAGCTCCCGCAGATACAGTCCTAGCCCAGCTTGCCGGTGGACTCCAAAGCGGGATGGGTTACCTCGGCGCAGGCAATCTGTCGGATCTTCGCAGCAACGCCCGGTACACCCGCATCACTCCAGCCGGACTCCGCGAGAGCGCCCCGCATGACATCATCGAAGTTAAAACTGGAGGCTAACAAAAAAGCCGAAGCTCCAGCCCAGCTTCTCTATCCGCGAAGCCACGACTATCCCTTTTTGATAAAGCGATGGCGCGCGGTCGCGAAATCGCATGGCCTTCGGATGCGTCCGTTTGCTGAAAGCGGCGGCTATCCTGTTTATTACCTCGAAAGCCAATCTCCCCAACCCTCAGTCCCCAGCATTTACCTGTCTGGGGGCATACATGGCGATGAACCCGCATCCACCGAAGCCCTTCTTGCCTGGGCTGCGAACAACCGAGATCTCGTCCGCTCACTCAGAGTTCTGATTTTCCCTTGTCTGAACCCATGGGGACTCATCCACAACAAAAGATGCAATGAAGATGACATTGATCTCAACAGAGGATATCGAGAAAACCCGCCGCCAATCGTTCAATCTCAACTCGCTATTTTGCAAGGTTTGCGCTTCGATCTCGCTATCAACCTCCATGAAGACTACGACGCTCAGGGCGTCTATCTTTACGAGCCCGTGAGTAGCAAACCGCACTGGGGCGAAAAAATCATCGAAGCCATGTCGTCAGCAATTCCAGTCGATCCACGAAGAAACATCGATGGCCACAAAGCTAAAGCAGGCGTCATCCGCAGACGAGTCACCATGGACATGATGCCAAACTGGCCCGAAGCCATTGCACTCCACTTCAACTACGCGAAAAGAACCTTCACGTTTGAAACCACATCCGAGTACGGCATGGAGGACAGAGTCGCAGCTCATGTCGCCGGCATATCGGCGGCGATTCGATTAATCGAGTAAGTCGGCGTAATTCTGACGCGCCATCGCAACGCTCATGTCCAATATCGCATTGGAATCATCCATCGTCAGGGCCGTATTCACCAGTTCTCTGCAGGTCGAGGAATCAAGGGACTGAACAGCCTTTTTTACCCTTGGAACCAAAGCACCCGTCGCACTTAATTCCTCTAATCCAAGTCCGATGAGGATTGGCGTGAGTAGAATATCAGCCGCCATTTCACCGCAAACCCCGACCCAGATATTTTGAGCACGAGCTGCATCGACTGTCATCTTGATCATCCGAAGAATTGAGGGATGGGTCGGATTGTAAAGATGCGCAATGCGATCGTTTAAGCGATCAACGGCAATCGTGTATTGAATGAGATCGTTAGTTCCGATGCTGAAGAATTTGACTTCACGCGCCAAGTGATCTGCCACCAAAACAGCACTGGGCGTTTCGATCATGATGCCGACTTCGATATCGGCTTGAAATGGAATCCCCTCGGCAGCGAGTTCGTTTTTACAATCCTCGAGAACGGCATTAGCGCGGCGAAGTTCCTGCAATCCCGAGATCATCGGATACATGAGCCGAATATTGCCAACGGTAGAGGCGCGAAGGATGGCTCGAAGCTGGGTTTTAAAAACATCCAGATTTTCCAGACAAAAGCGAATAGCGCGGCAACCAAGGAAGGGATTGGCTTCCTCTTCAAAAAAGAGACTTGTGGATGATTTATCTCCACCAATGTCTAGAGTGCGAATGATGACACTGTGGGGCAAAGACTCCTGTGCAGCCCGCAAGTAGTGACCATATTGTTCTTCCTCGTCTGGTGACGTCTCGCGATTGAGATAGAGAAATTCCGTCCGATAAAGGCCAATGCCTTCCGCACCATTCGCCTTGATATCAGCGAGGTCATCGGGGAGATCCACATTCGCGGAGAGAATAATATGCTTTCCATCACGAGTGGTGGAGGCTGTTTCGCGAATGAGGTGTAGGCGCTCGACCACTTCCTCTTTCTGCTGCTCGATGCGGCCATACTCAATGAGGGTTTCGTTCGAGGGATTGAGAATAAGCAGCCCCGTGTACCCATCAATGAGGATATCGTCACCGAGTTGGATATTCTGGCAGATCCCCTGCATACCCACGATGGCCGGAATCTCTAGGGACCGAGCCATGATCGCAGTGTGCGATGTTTTACTTCCGATCTCGGTCACAAATCCACAAACCAGATCGCGGTTCAGCTGGGCTGTATCCGAAGGCGTGAGATTGTGAGCGACAATAATGTGTTGATGGTCGTGCGCCGCTGGATTATGCGGGGCTTTACCAAGAAGATTACGGATCACTCGGCGGGTGACATCCTGGATATCCACGACACGCTCGCGCAAATACGGGTCATCGATCGCCTCAAGTGTCGCGCAGTACTTTTGAGCGACTTGCTGGAAGACATAATCGACGTTCAACCGCTCGCGTTCCAACATGCGAAGCACTTCATCGATGAGAGTCCGATCCTCCACAACGAGAAGATGGGCATCGAAAATACTGGCATCCTCAGAACCGATCGCGGCAACGATGCGTTGCTGGATCTCGAGTAACTCGACACGGGTAGCTATGAGCGCGGCCTCGAAACGGATGATTTCGCGCTCCACATCGGCTTCTTCAATGGGCTGAGGAAGAATCTCCTCATTCACCTCATGGCGAACAAAAGCCGGAAAGTGGGCAATGCCCTGTGCTACAGGTATGCCACTAAATCTCTTCTCGATCTTTTGTGTCTGAACTGACTCCATTTGCATGGAGATGTAACACAATTTGAAACTTGATCAATGAGAAGAACTACTCCTCACCAAAACGGGTCTCCACAAGGTTCTTGATTTCCGCAACCGCTTTATCGGCATCCACGCCTTCAGCATGGATGATCAGCTTCGAACCCTTCCCCGCAGCAAGCATCATAAGGCCCATAATGCTCTTCCCGTTGACCCTTTCCCCGTCCTTCTCAACCCACACTTCGGCACGGTATCGACTGGAGATTTTGACAAACATGGCAGCTGGTCGTGCATGGAGACCATTACGATTGTCGATGGTGACTTCGCCGCTGCAACGCTGGACGTCATCCGAAAGTTTTTTTTTGGTTAGAATTCCCATCATCTGCTCCGGCGTTCACTGATCATATGTAAGAGTCTCTGATTAAATTCCTGCGCGCTGTTTTCACCCATGTCTTTGAGTTTCTGATCCAGCGCCGCGACTTCCACTAGTCGGGCAATGTCACGTCCGGTCCGTACCGGCAGTGTGACGTGCGGGATTTTGATACCCAGAATTTCGTAGGTTTCGCGATCGATTCCTATTCTATCCACATTTTCGACCTCCTGCCAATCTTTCAGTGTAACAACAAAGTCGAGGCGCTTTTGAGGATTAACCGCACCGACACCAAAAATCGATGCGATGTTGATGATTCCAATACCGCGAACTTCCATGTGAAAGCGGGACATACTGTCGGCTGTCCCTATCAGTTCACTCCCCTCGGCTGTTCGGAATCGGGTAATGTCATCGCTCACGAGGCTGTATCCGCGCTCGATGAGACCAAGTACGCACTCGCTTTTTCCGATACCGCTCGCACCGCGAATCAGAGTTCCGATCCCAAGTATGCTCACCATGCTGCCATGCTCCGTGGTCGAGGGAGCGAAATCCATCTCGAGCAAAATCGTAGCTGCATTGATGAACTTCATCGTGATCATATTTGTCCTCAGCACGGGAGTCTCAAACTCGGCTGCGGTATCAAGGAGCACTTGAGGAACTGGGGCGTTACGCGCCACAACAAGACAAGGCATTTTGCGCGCAAATAAAGCACGGCAACGTTCCTTGAGCAAAGAAGCACTCAGGCTCTTAAGGTAACTCAACTCAGCCGAGCCCAGCACCTGAATACGCTTCTGCGCAAAATAACTAAAAAAACCGGATAGCGCCAAACCTGGGCGATTGATGGTAGGCTCGCGTATGAGGCGGTTGAGTCCGCGGGAACTCCCCTCCAACCTCATTCCAAGCTTCTCCGCATGATTTGCATAAAAGTGACCAACGGTGATGTGGCTGACTTTTTTTTGCAGTTTGTTTAACATGGGCTTGAAGGCTTGGGGTCGATATCAAAGGTCGGCAAAATCGCCGCCAGCGCAATGACGATTTTTTAAAAAAAGATCAGCGGCCTACATAGTGAAGGATTCGCCAAGATAGAGCTTGCGACTGATGGGGTCATTAAGGAGAAAATCCTTATTCCCTTGGCTCTCGACGCGTCCCTCGAAGATGAGGTAGGCGCGATCCACGATGTTGAGCGTTTCGCGAACATTGTGATCCGTGATGAGGATGGCCAAGCCTTGAGCACTGAGATCCTGAATGATCTGCTGCACATCATGAACGGCAATAGGATCCACACCGCTGAAAGGCTCATCCAGCATGAGAAGCGAGGGATTCGTGACCAGCGAGCGGGCGATGGTGAGGCGGCGCTTCTCACCACCAGAAAGTGTAAGCGCCTCATTTTTGGCAATATGGTCGATGCCAAATCGCGTAAGAAGCTCTTCGCAGCGATCCTTACGTTCCTTCTTCGTTGCGCCAGTAGTTTCCAGAATGGCAAGAATGTTCTCCTCAACCGTGAGCTTACGGAAAATCGATTCCTCCTGAGGGAGGTAGCCCATTCCGTGACGGGCACGCTTATACATCGGCATCGAGGTCACATCCGCGTTTTGAAAAAAAACTTGACCATCATTCGGTCGCACCAACCCGACAATCATGTAAAACGTCGTGGTTTTTCCAGCTCCATTCGGTCCCAACAACCCAACGATCTCGCCTTTCTTGACGTTGATATCCACGCCGTTGACGACCGATCTACCGTTGTAGATTTTTACTAACCCCTCCGTGCTGAGCAAGGGGCTTTCGTTTTTGGTCGGAGAACTCATTTTTGCTCGGAGGTATCAGCAATGAGAGTTTTGCTTCCACCCACCGTGCGGGATTGGCCGCTGTTTTTGAGGATCATGACAGTCGATTCCTCTGTGGCGACCTGTTGGTTAATCCCTTGCTGAATAGATGGCCACTTGCGCATCACGACTTCACCGGTAGAAGGCTTGTAGGTGACCTCGCCAGCGCGCCCAATAGATTTCGGGGCATTGCTTTTGGGATCCTGTTTTTCTTGGATGATCACGACATTCCCCTTGGCGTCGGCTGTTTCCATCCCTTTGTGATCTTTACCGAGATGAACCACGAGCTTGTCACAAGTGAGAGTAAACTGGGGGTCGCGAACGATCACCCCACCATTGAACTCAGCGATACTCTTTTCGTTGTCGTAAGTAGCATCCTCCGTCGCGGTGATTTCCGTTTGCGCGCCCTTCGGACGTTCCCCACCCGCGGGATTGAAGAAACCAAGAGGATTTTTATCCTTAGCTTGCGCTGCGGGACTGGAAGCGGGTTGCTGAGCTGTTGCCAACCCTAGCGTGATCACAAGGGAGAAAAGAGCTGGGAGTGATTTTTTTATCGGTTTCATTGAGGGTTATTATCGGTCGAAATGACCATTTTAATGTTTCCGCGCATCGTTCCGAAGCGGGTTTTAGTGTTGAATTCGATATTATCGCCGGTGATGACAAAGTCGGAACGCTTGATGAGCGCGCCTTTGTCACCTGCCAAGATTCGTGTATCGAGGTTAAATAACGAGTGGGGGAGTTCAACGAAAATTTTGTTCCCCTCCTGATCAAGTGCCTCGACTTTGAGGTTGCTCATTTCGACATGGCTTTCATCGATTTTCTTCGCGCTTTCGGACTCTAAAACGAGTGCCAATTTTCCATTCTCGTCATAGTGGGGGATTTTTAGCCCAAGAACCGGCATGCCCACCGGAACGGGCATTTCAAATTTATCCTTATTTTCGGGAGTCGGAGAAGGCGCTGCAGCTAGAAACGAACTCCAGGCTGAAAGCAGGATTAGGAAAGAGGCGATTTTATAATATGGCATCGCGAATGGCCTTAAGTTGTCTGATGAGGCGGGGGAGTTCTTCGATAGGAACTTGATTTGGGCCGTCAGAGAGAGCGAGCGCTGGATTTTCGTGAGTTTCTAGAAATACGCCATCGCATCCGGCTGCCACTGCAGCCCGTGCCAAAACAGGTGCCAATTTGCCATCCCCGCCAGTCGTCTCACCGGCCCCGCCAGGACGCTGGACCGAGTGTGTTGCATCAAACACGACGGGACACCCGATTTCCTGCATCCAAGGGATGGCTCGCATGTCAGCGACGAGATTGTTGTAACCAAATGTCGTACCCCTCTCGGTGAAAAAATAATCTTTGCATCCAGAGGCCTCGAGCTTGGCAGCAACATTCTTCATATCCCAAGGCGCAAGGAATTGACCTTTTTTTACATTCACGATCCGTCCGGTCTTCGCTGCCGCGACAATGAGATCAGTCTGACGGCATAGGAACGCTGGAATTTGCAGGATATCAATGAACTCGGCAGCAATCGCGGCTTCTTCCGGATTGTGAATATCCGTGGTCACCGGCACCCCATGAGCGGCACCGATCTCGCATAACAATTGGCATCCGTCCCTAACAGAAGTGCCTCTAAAAGATTTTGCCGATGTGCGATTGGCCTTGTCGTAGGATGCCTTGAAAACAAAGCTGACGCCCTCCCCATCGCAGATGGCCTTGATTTTGGATGCCATTCGGCGCGTGAATTCCGGAGTTTCAATCAC
>CAYRTN010000002.1:16138-40707 GCA_964427235.1 uncultured Chthoniobacter sp.
GCCATCAATCTCGCGCGCATAGATTTCATCGCCTGGGCTTCCTGGCCTTTCCACCACTCGATTTCTTTGGCGCAGTGCCCCTCAATGAACGCCCATTTATCCGCAAGGGTGACGATATCGCTCCCCTGATCGGCAAACGCGGCGCGGATCTCGCGAAAAATCCAAGGGTGGTTCATAGCCGCCCTGCCGATCATGATGCCGGCAACGCCACTTTGCCTCCAGCGGGCCAGAGCCACGGCCGCACTGTCGATATCGCCATTTCCAATCACAGGAATTTGGACTGCTTGAACAACATCGGTGATCACGTCCCAATCCGCTTCCCCAGAATACCCTTGCTCCTTAGTGCGACCATGCACGGCCAATCGCGAAATCCCCTCCCCTTCGAGGATGCGCGCGGTTTCCGTCGCATTCACCGAGCGGGAATCCCATCCGATGCGGATTTTCGCAGTGACTGGCAAACCATCAGCAGCCGCGACAACCGAACGCGCGACGCTGGCTAGCAGCGGACAATCCTTCAAAAGCGCAGACCCGCCATTGCGGGAAACAACCTTGTTCACAGGACACCCGAAATTCAGATCGATAAAATCCGGTGCAACCCAGTCGATCACAGCCTTAGCTGCTTCGGCAAGACGATCGGGATCGGCACCGAAAAGCTGAACCCCGAGCGGACGTTCATCGGGTTGGAATTCCAGATAGCGACTGGTGCGTTCGTTGCGATGCAGAATACCCTCAGCGGAGACAAACTCGGTCGTGAGAACATCGGCGCCAAGCTCCTTGCAAAGCCGCCTGAACACAGTGTTCGTCACCCCAGCCATTGGAGCTAGAAACAAGTGGGGCCTTCCGCCGATAGGAAGATCCATTAGGCGGGAGGACTCAAAAGTGCACTCACCTCGCGCTGAACATCCGGGATTTGCTCCAGGCTGAGATGGGGGTTCGTGAGAACGAGCGTATCCCCTGTCGCCAAGTGTTCATAGACCAACATATCATTGTCACTGCTTTCCATCGGACGCAGGAGACGTTTCCTTTCAAGCATGAGCGCAAGAATGTAACGGGTATTATGATGTGCGGGATCGTTTTCGATGATGAGACGCCTTAGCAAACTCTCCGCATCATCCCGCTGAATAGCCTCAGGCGGACGCTCGGCGGGCGGTTCGTACTTTGTCCTCCAAAATGAAAAAGGCTGGATGTTTTCATTCCGATCCTTCCACGCCGCCTCCGATAAATCCTCACGCCGAAACCCCTCCGCATCGCGAACGAGAAGAGTGTAAAAAAATTCCCCTTCTTGGAATTCTGCTCCGGTTTGCGAGCAACGATGCGATCGCGATTTGATGTCCCAGTCTGCTTGCATTATCCGATTCCTGGTATTTTAAGTTTTGGCATATCGCGGTTGGTCGAACGCAACCAAAGCATGAATAGACCGATAAGAAAAAAGGCGAACATTGGTCCCCAAGCAGCGACTGCAGGTGATACTCGATTCCCCTTGCCCAAAGCGATGAAGAGACTACTTACGAAAATCAAGCAAAAGAACAGCCCAATCGCGGAAGCCACCCCACCCAGCACTCCGCGTCGCGAGTAAACAATTGCGCAAGGGGCCGCAACAAAGATCACTAAAAAACAAACCGTAGGCAAAGCCCAGCGGTAATGCCACTGCGTGTGATAGGGCGCCAAGCGAACGACAGGGAAATCGCTGTTGAATTTCAGATAGTCATTCAATTCGGTGACGGAAAGAAAATCTGCATTCAACATGGAACTCGCAATACGCCAGGGGGTTTCGGACCAACCATTGACACAAATTAGATCATTCATCTCCGTCTTTTGGATCTCACCCTCGGGATTCATTTCAACATAGCGAGCATCAGCAAGCCTCCATTGAAGGAGGTTCGGATCAAATGTGGCCTCGCGGGCATACCACTGCTGGCGTATAGCCCCATCCGCGTCCTGCTGGACGATTTGTACACCGGTCAACCTCGACCTACTGAGAGGCATGCGAGCAACAAACCAAGTCCGCCTATCTTCGCGGTTCCGAAAAAGATGGGCGCGAATCGATTTATCACTCTTGTGGCCACGCTTGATATCACCGACCATTACTTTCTTGATACCACTCGCGTGCGGCGCACCTTCATAGTTGAAGTAGGCAGTTAATCCGGTGAGAAAAACTCCCGCAATCATCAAAGGGAAGAGGATTCGGACAATGCTCCGACCTGCTCCAAGCATCGAGATGATTTCATTTGAGCGGGACATCGCCGCGAGGGAATAAAGGATGGCCAGAAGCGTTCCAATCGGCAGACTCATCACTACGATCTCCGGAATTTGGGATGCGTAATAATCCGACAGAGCCCCAAAAGAAGCATTTCCTTGAATGAAATCCTGCAAATTGTCGCTCAGATCAAAGACAAACCAAATGCCAATAAACCCGATGAAACAATAAATAAACGGGACTAGGAATTTTTTAAGGACGTAGCGGTCGAGGAGCGTCATTTCGATGGATTCAGATCATACCCTAGCCCTCCACACGGCGTCAATCGGCAGGGGCAAAAAACGAACAATCACACACACGTTCTAGCCTGCATAACGGCAAGATCCACAGCGAGACGGAGTGCAGATTTCATGCTGTCTGCGCGTGCGAGGCCCTTGCCAGCTATATCAAAAGCCGTGCCATGGTCTGGACTAGTACGGATAAATGGCAGCCCAAGCGTGACATTCACGCCCTCGTGGAACGCTAGCAACTTAAGAGGAATTAGGCCTTGGTCGTGATACATGCAAAGCACGCCATCAAACTCACCAGCCACAGCACGATGGAAAATGGTATCAGGCGCAAACGGTCCAAAGAATTCCCCCCGTTCTCTCAAACGTGCAACAGCAGGCGCAATGATCTGTATTTCCTCGCTGCCGAGATCCCCATTTTCACCTGCATGGGGATTCAATCCGGCCACAGCGATACGCGGGCTTTTAATGCCACGCAACGAAAGGAAATGACGCAACAACTCACCAACCCGAACGATTTCATCACCCGACAAACTTCCTGCGACCTGACTGAGTGGGATGTGAGCAGTCACCAAAGCGACTGTGAGCGGGCCCCCAGTTAGGCACATGGCAAAGTTATCAACCCCTGCCCTCGCTGCAAAAAATTCCGTTTGTCCCGGAAAATCGTATCCGATCTCGTGCAAAGAATGCTTACAGACAGGACCGGTAACAACGGCATTCCACTCACCCGAAAGCAACTTGACCGCAGCGAACTCAAGTCCGGCAAGGGCCGAGCGCGCAGAAGCCCCGGTAGGATGTCCCGGAATGTGACCAGCCGTTTCGCCGACGACCTCCAAGACACAACCTTTGGGCAATACGAAATCCCTCATGGCAGCCTCGACAATCTCCGGACCTACCCCAGCGGGATCTCCCCGCGTAATGCCGATGCGAATGACATCCATGCTCAAAGGAAGGTTGAGGTTTTATCCCTCCATCAAATTAGCTGTCGCACCCTCACGCCCGCGAAGGCGGAGAAGGATCGGCAGGCCTGGGAACTCCCACTTCTCACGAATGCGTGCACACAGGTAATTGACGTAACTCTCCATGAGTAAACTCGGATCATTCACAAAAAGAATAAACAGAGGGGAAGAAATCGGCGATTCGTTCCTCTCGTTGGCTTGCGTCGCATAGAGAAGTTTGAAGCGGCGATTGGATTTTACTGATGGCGACTGGCGCTCCATCGCGGCGCGGAGCACGCGGTTCAACTCTCCCGTTCCAGCGCGGCGGGTCGAGTGCTGGCGGACTTTTTCGACCATCGTAAAAAGACGGCGCACATTTTCTCCCGTGAGCGCGGAAAGAACCACCACGGGTGCATAATCCAGAAAAAACAATTCTTGGCGGATGTGCTCGATATGCTCGCGAAGAAGCTCATCTTCATCGCCGCCTTGTTTTTTAATGAGATCCCACTTGTTCAGCGCAATGATAGCGGGCTTTTTGGCCTGTTGAATGAGACCTGCGATCTTCTTATCCTGCATGGTCACCCCCATCGTCGCATCGATCACGAGAATATTCAAATCCACCCGTCGGATGGTTTTTTCAGAGCGCATCACACTGAAAACCTCGACCGAGGAATTATGCCTCGAACGGTGACGGATACCGGCCGTATCGCAAAGGATGTAGCGGTTGCCATCTCGCTCGGCCTCGACATCGATCGTATCGCGGGTCGTCCCCGCAATCTCGCTCACCGTGGTGCGATTGTCGTTGAGAATGGAATTCACCAAGGAGGACTTGCCCACATTCGGTCGTCCAACGAGAGCCAACTTGGGTAGGCGGATAGGAGCAGACTCGTCGGCGATTTCGGCTTCGGGAAGCAGGGATTCGATCTCCTCGACGAGGTCACCGATGCCACGTCCGTGAGCCGCGCTCACTGCGCAGGTATTTTTAAAACCCAATCGGGAAAATTCAAATGCGCGGGATTCGTGTCCCTCCGTATCCACTTTATTGACGACAAGGATGAGCGGACGTGCCGTGCCGCGCACCATTGAGGCCACTTCGGCATCCAGAGGTGTGACACCATCAATGGAGTCCGTAACGAAAAGAATAACGTCGGCGGACTCCATCGCAATGAAAGCCCCTTCTCGTGTGCTCTCTGCAAAATCAGGGTCCGGCTCAGATCCAATGCCTCCCGTATCGACGATCTCAAACGGCGCGGAACCGAGTTTGCAGACAGAGGCGATACGGTCGCGTGTGACGCCGGCTTGGTCATGCACGATCGAGATCATGCGACCAGCTAGGCGGTTGAAGAGGGCCGATTTTCCGACATTGGGACGACCTATGATGGCGACGTTTCGCATGTGATTTCTTAATGTGTTTTTTCGTGATGCCTGAGCTGACTGACCCCTCGGATCAAATATTCCGCCCCGCTGACAAAAGTGAAGATACCAGCAACGTAGACCGATGCCAGATAATGCGGCAACTGTAGCATGATCCACGCAAGAGCCACCATTTGAAACGCCGTCGCCGCTTTTCCGGTTAAAGATGGGCGGACTTCCAGGTTTTGATGAATAAAATAAAGGAGCCCGCAGCCGAGCACGATCACGGCATCACGCGTGATCACCAACACAGGAAACCATATTGGAAATGAATGCGTCCAATGTGTGAGGCTCAATGTTATGATGGAAGTCAGCAGCAGTCCTTTGTCTGCAATGGGGTCTAAAATAGAACCCAGCCGACTGCGTTGGTTCCACCGTCTAGCCACATAGCCGTCGATTCCATCTGTGCAAGCGGCGAGAATAAATACCCCGATGGCGACAAGACGTTGCCATTCCAACGGAGCCCCTGACTCCACACTTTTGCCGTAATAAATACTGAACAGGACAAAAATCGGTATAAGCAAGATCCGCGCAATGGTGATCTGATTAGCGACTGTCATAGCCACAAAAATAACCCGCCCACCGGATTCTGCAAACGCGTAAAATGCGATAAACCGAGACGCCTCAAAGCTTCAAGCGCTCGTCAGGCGAAATTTCTCTCGATTCTCCACAAGCTAGATCACCTATGCAGAAATCCCCGATCGCGACGCGCAAAAGTCTTATCGTGGGATGTCCAACGGCCGCCGTCATTCTTCGCACTTGGCGGTTCCTGCCCTCGTGAATTTTCAACTCAATCCACAAATCGGAAACACTTTTTCGAATCCGCACAGGGGGATCTCGAGGCGGCACGACGGGCTGAGGATCGAGAATTCGAGCTTGTGCAGGCAGGGTCAGCTTACCCTCGAGAAGAATCCCAGATTCAAGTTGGGCCAGCGTCTCGGCGGATGGCGATCGCTCGACAAGGGCCCAGTAGGTTTTAGTGACATGACGTCCCGGAGCGAGCAGTAGAGCATTCCACTGGGGTTCGTCGGAAAGCAAAAGCAATCCCTCCGAGTCAGCATCCAATCGACCGATTGGATAAACCGAAGAAGGAAACCCAAATTCTGCTAGAGATCGGTTCGGACTTCCATCGGGGGTGAATTGCGAGAGCACTCCACAGGGTTTGTGAAAGGCGAGAATCAAAGAACTTTCAAGCGGCTGAGATCTTGCGAATCTACTATGCCCACAGGCCTGCGCTTTTCATCGAGAACAACAAGATCATCGATGCGATGGTGCTCGAGTACCTGGAGGACCTCAGCTGCAAGTCGATCGCCGGTGATGGTGATAGGATTTCGTGTCATGAAGTCACCCACCGGCAGCGAGCCGATTCCGGGATTCCCAGGGAAATGGCGGGCAAAGTCCCCATGTGTGAATATACCAGCCAGCGTCTCGTCAGCATTCACGACCACCGCCGCACCCGTACGATGCTTTGTCATGGCCTGTATCGCCTCCACGACCGGAGCCGCAGGTGAAATCAAGGCCAGTTCATCAATTTTGCGCATGATTTGACTCACTCGCAGCAGCAAAGATCGACCAAGACTGCCACCAGGATGGTATTTGGCAAAGTCCTCCTTGCGAAATCCACGACTTTCCAGAAGCACCATGGCAAGCGCATCGCCAAGGATGAGCATCGAGGTCGTGCTGGAAGTCGGAGCCAGATTGAGCGGACAGGCCTCTTGCGATACAGCCACATCGAGAACAGCGCTTGCCGATTTAGCGAGGGTGGAATTTTTATCTCCCGTGAGCGCGATGATCGGCAGACCGAGTCGGACTACGGCAGGCAAAACCGAGAGCAATTCCTGTGTCTCACCGCTGTAGCTGAGGGCGAGTATCACATCCCCATCGGCAACAATGCCAAGATCCCCATGGAGAGCATTAAGGGAGTTCAGTACGACAGCAGTGGATCCTGTGCTAGTGAGAGTCGCCGCAATTTTTTCGCCGATCGTCCCGGATTTTCCGACGCCAAGAACCACGACTTTGTTTCGTCGCTCAAGGGCGTCACGGATCAGATCGACCGCGATGATGAATTGGGAATCCAAACGCGCGGCCGTGGCCGAGGCTTCGGCCAACTCAATCTCAAAAACCCGTCGCGCACGTTCAAGGTAATCCATGCCCCAATCATGCCTCAAATGCGAATCCCGATGCAAGTTCAGGGACTAGGATCAAAAAACCTACACTTTATCGCGATGACTCACGGCGCTTTTCTACCCAAGCTTTTGCCACTTCCCACACGATGGGAAGGACCGACACGACGATGATGCCCAAGATCACCAGCTTCATGTTTTTTTGAACAATCGGAAGACCCCCGAAGAAAAAGCCACCACCCAAAAAGAGGCCAACCCAGAGAATTGCGCCGGTGATATTGTAAATCACAAATTTGGTGTAATTCATGGCCCCCACACCTGCCACAAAGGGAGCGAAGGTACGGACGATCGGGACGAACCGAGCAAGGATAATAGCGCGTCCACCGTACTTCTCATAAAAAGCATGCGCTTTCATTAGGTGCGACTTATTGAAAAACCGACTGGATTCAAAGTGAAACACGCGGGGCCCAATCCATTTTCCAATAGCATAGTTGAGCGTGTCGCCCAGGATTGCGGCAACCAAGAGGAGCGCGAGCAGGATTTTCAAATCCATACTGCCCTGTGATGCCAAAGCCCCTACAGCAAAAAGAAGAGAATCCCCAGGCAGAAAGGGCGTAACAACAAGCCCCGTTTCGCAGAAAACAATCGCGAAAAGCAGGGCATAAATCCAAACCCCATAATTCGCGATAAATTCGGCAAGGTGCTTCTCCGTGTGCAGAAAAAGATCAATAAATTGACTCATGATGCCGGCAGTTATGGTCAGCGTAAGCTCTCGAAGCAAGTAAAGAACCCCGAGATGAAAACCTGCAATTGCCATTTTCCAATTCTCACACAGGAATGTTACGCTCATCGAAATGAGCGACCGCCTAGATGCAGAAAATACGACCGCTGCCTCCCCAACTATTGGTGGAATCCGAATCGCAGTTGTCGGTGGCGGTGCAGCAGGATTCTTTGGTGCGATTGCCGCTGCGGAAGCCAACCCCAAGGCCAGCGTAACGCTTCTGGAAAAAAGCGCCCATGTCCTTGCGAAGGTTCGCATCTCGGGTGGAGGTCGCTGCAATGTGACACAAGCTTGTTTTGACGCCCGCGAACTATCGACGCGCTATCCACGGGGGGGACGCGCCCTCATAGGCCCCCTCACCCGATTCGGCCCAGCGGACACCATAAATTGGTTTGAATCCAGAGGCGTCAAACTCAAGACAGAGCCCGATGGCCGCATGTTTCCTGTCACCGATTCATCCCAAACCATCATCGACTGCCTCATGTCCGCCGCAAGGAAAAGTCGTCTTCACATCCTCACCGAGACAGGCTTGAAATCAGCCCATCAGCGAGAAGGTGGCGGCTTTGACCTCACACTCACAAACGGCAGCACCCTCGAGTGTGATCGTCTTCTTTGGGCTGGCGGGGGATGCAAGACAGAATCCCACCCCGCCGCGCAACTCGGCCACACACTCGCAGCCCCAGTGCCATCGCTTTTCACCTTCCATGTGAATTCTCCCTGGATAAGAGAACTTGCCGGCGTCTCACTCGATCCCGTGCAGGTTAGCGTTCCCGGAAATGACCTAAAACAAACCGGCCCCGTTCTTTGTACCCACGCTGGGTTAAGTGGGCCGGCAATCCTGCGACTCTCAGCCTGGGGCGCTAGAAAACTTCACGACAAAGGCTACCGATTCGATCTCCAGATCAACTGGCTTCCAAAAACATCTCCCGAATCGCTTTTGGCGGAAATGCAATCCCGTCGCGAGACAAGTGGCGGTCAAACACTTTTACGTTCACGATGGAATCCTCTCCCAGCCCGTCTGTGGGAGCAACTCATCCGACAAGCTGGTATCAGCGATGACACTCGATGGGCGAAGCTCAGCCGCGCCTCCGCCCTTGCTTTGGTGAAAGCTCTTTCCTGTACGACAGTCAACGTCACCGGAAAAAGCATGAACAAAGAGGAGTTCGTCACCTGTGGGGGCATACCCCTTCCCGAGGTTAATTTTAAAACCATGGAAAGCCGCCTAGTTCCTGGACTTTATTTCGCCGGCGAGGCCCTCGACATCGACGGCATCACCGGCGGATACAATTTCCAAAATGCCTGGACGACTGGCTGGATCGCTGGACAAGCCATGGCTACGAGGTGAACCAAAATCAATCGCGCGGGGATCGTATAAAGAGTGTCAAGATGCCGCCGATACAAAGAAGTGTGCCTGAAGCAATGAAGGACGATTGGAAACTGCCTCCACTATTGGCAGTGAGAATCTGCTGAACTTTAGGGAACACGAGCCCCCCGACTCCCCAAGCAGTGAAGAGAACCCCATAATTGACTCCAAAGTTTTTCAGTCCCCAAAAATCTTTGGCGAAGGATGGGAAAAGAGCGAGGTTCGCGCCGTAGTTAAAGCCGATTAGCGTAGCCAACATCACGATGACGAATGGCAGGGTTTCCTTACTCGATGTCACGGGGATTGCGATAAACATGAGGGCGGCTTGGACCAACAGAACGAGCATGAGAGTCCAACGCCTGCCAATTTTATCCGAGAGGATTCCAGCAATGACACGCCCTCCGGCATTTCCGATAGCCATGACAGCAACGGCAATAAAAGCTTGCGAACCCATGCTCTTCTTCGCCATCCCGCTCACACTGGCAATGACCATCAAACCTGCGCCTGCGCCGATGGCATAGATGACCCACAAAAGATAAAACATCGGACGGCAGAGGATTTGACTGGCGTTAGCATCATTGACCGCAGTTTTAGCCGTACTGGAAGAGAATTGACCCGTCGCACTAAATCCCTGCGGAGGATTTTTGAGCATTTGAGCGAGTCCACAAACGATCACGGTAAAGGCAGCGCCAAATAAGAGCATCGATTTTTGAAGACCGAAGTGAGCGAGCACATATTGAGATGTCGGAGCAAGATAAACAGGGGCGAGTCCAAATCCTGCCACAACGATCCCTGCCACCAAACCGGTCTTTGCAGGCGGAAACCACTTCAGCGCTGGCGGAGTCGCGGATGAGTAACCGAACCCGATTCCCATTCCGACAAGAACGCCGAAACCTAGCAACCAGACCGAGTAACTATTCGAGGTGGAAATCAGCACCATTCCCGCACCAACGAGCAACCCGCCAATAGTAGCAGTCACACGCGGACCAAACTTATCCTGACAGCGGCCAGCCAAAATCATCGCGAAGGCAAAAACGAGACAACATAGAGCGTAAGGATCGTTGAGTTGGCTACCCTGCCAGCCAAATTCCTTACCGATCGATTCCTTAAACATGCTCCAGGTGTAAAGCACGCCGAGCGCCAGATTGATCCCAAGGCCAGACAACGCAACGATCCAGCCGTGATTTTTTGATAAGTTAGGGGAGGCCATGAATGATCTCCGAAAATATAAAACCCCAAAGCCACTGGCAAACTAACAAATTCTAGCGGGAGTATTTTGAGCACGTCGAAAGCCACCCAACACATACGGTTGGCACATTTGATGCTGAACAAAAATTGAACGCAGGTTTCGACAACGAAAACCGAGCTTACGTTCAAAATTTACCGCAACAAAAAACCTCCCATGAAAAAAACAAAAACTCTCGCCGCAGTCGCCTCCGCGCTCGTATTGCTCGGAGGAGTCGTTTGGAACGAATCAGGCACAGCAGCCTCCCAGCAAAAATCAACGCCCCCTACCCTACCTGACACATCGCATTCTGCGGAACCGTCAGATTCCGTTCATTTGCCGTCGGGCGGCTCAGCAGGCGCGCAGAGCATTGTCCCCCCCTCGAGTACATCGACCGCCTATTCAGGAGCGCAGAACACCACTCCCACTTCACCAGGCACTAGGGACACCACGTCTCACTCGAATCCGACTTCAACAACGACTCCAGCCACATCCCCGTCTTCGACCGCAGCTCATGAGGCAGAGGAAAGACTGCGCTCAGCCAAAAGTGCGTTTGAGGTTTTAAATGGAATCTCTCTGAGCGATCCCGATGTGCGAGCACTGGCCGTCGCCAGACTAAGCGAGATTGAGGATGCGCGCATGTCGAGGGTTCTTGAGCAGGCCGACAATCAGGGAATCCCTGTGCGCATCGAAAACCCGCACGGCAAGGTTTCCATATTGCATTCCTTTGACGGTGATAGACCGATTTATCGAACAACGAACAACAAAAACGCTGCCATAAGCAGTGGGGCGAACCTGATTCAGGCAAGTCCCTATGGATTAGATGGCACAGGCATCAAAGTCGGTGTTTGGGATGCCGGCTCCATCCGAGCCACCCACCGAGAACTGACAGGACGCATCGAGTTAAATAATCCTACTGCGCCTAATGATGACCACTCAACCCACGTGGCAGGAACAATCACCGCCTCTGGAGTGAATGCCGACGCCAAAGGAATGGCTCCCAAGGCTACGATTGCGTCCTACGACTGGGACAATGACTATGCAGAAATGACGGCCTCTGGTGCGGCCACAGCTGGGGACATCGCAAATGTTCCGATCTCTAACCACTCCTACGGATATGGAGCCACCGCCAACGACATGGGGCGCTATGAAAATGAGGCTAGCACGCTGGACGCTTTGGCTACAGCTCTGCCCTACTTCCTTCCCTTCTGGGCAGCCGGCAATGAGCAAGACACTCTGACGACCCTCGGTGGCTACCAGTCGATCACTTACAACGCCCTTGCAAAAAACATTATCACTGTCGGGGCTGTGAATGACGCCGTTTCGGGCGGCATCCGTTCCATAACCGCTGCAACAATAGCCTCCTTTTCGAGCATGGGACCTTGTGATGATGGTCGCATCAAACCGGATCTGGTTGCGAACGGGGTGAATCTCTATTCCAGTGTTTCCTCAAGCGATTCCGCCTATGATGGAACCTATAGCGGCACAAGTATGGCTACTCCCTCCGCTGCGGGATCTGCATCTCTTGTCGATCAACTCTATCAAAAGTCCTTCGCGGGCATGCGTCCCCGCGCCAGCTTGCTCAAAGCCCTTCTCATCCATACCGCAGATGACTTGGGTCGCCCCGGCCCCGATTATCAGTTCGGATGGGGGTTGGTGAATGTGAAGGCGGCCTGCGATGTCATTCTTTCCCATAAGTCCACACCCACAGCCCCAAAACTTTTCGAAGCCAGCATCACGAATGCCGTCAAAACCATCACCCAATCTTTCGTTTGGGATGGCAAGAGTCCGATTCGCGCCACTCTTTGTTGGACCGATCCTGCGGGAAAGGCGCAAACAGTAGTTCACAGCCGGACCCCCAATCTCGTCAACAATCTCGACCTCAAAATCACAGGCCCCGATGGGACTATTTATATGCCATATGTGATGCCTTTTACTGGGACGTGGACCCAGACCTCGATGTCGGCCTCAGCCACCACCGGCAAAAACAATGTCGATAACGTCGAGCAGGTTCTGATCTCGACACCAAACCGTGCCGGATCCTACACAGCCAGCATCTCCGTAGATGGGACAATCTCCGGCAGCCAAGCTTACTCGCTTGTGATCACTGGATCAAATGCCGGCGCAACGCCAACGCCAACGCCAACGCCAACGCCAACGCCAACGCCAACGCCCAATCCAGCCCCAACCGTTTTCCTAACAACTCCAACCAATGGATTATCAACCCTCATTAGAGCCTCGGTAAACATTTCGGCCACTGCGACGGATTTAACATCCAACGGATCACTGGGCGTGGTAGCAAAAGTCGATTTCTATAATGGATCGACGTTGATTAGTTCGGATACCACAGCTCCCTACACGGCGATTTGGACCCCCTCGCAAGCCGGTAGTTACACTCTTTCCGCGATTGCGACGGATTCCCAAGGGGCTTCTTCAAAGTCCGGCAGCATTACCGTTGTCGTTGTTGCCTCACAGCAGACGCCTTCCATTACAAACGTCTTTCCTTCTTCGGGAACACCTGGGGCTGAGATTTACATCATGGGCTCCAATTTATCGGCTGTGAATGGTGTGAAATTTAACGGCGTAGCCGCATCAACATTCAGCGTGGATTCCTCCACACTCGTTATCGCCAGAGTTCCTAGTAACTCCACCACCGGATCCGTGAGCATTTCGGCAGGCGGGGGCAACGCGCAAAGCGCAGGTGAATTCAACATTCTTCCCACCAAAAACACAGCCGTGATTAGCCAAATTTATGCAGATGGAGGGCGGTCGTGGGGCGATTACAGCCACGACTTTGTAGAGCTTTATAACCCTGGCGTTGTACCACTCAGCTTAACAGGTTGGTCATTACAGATTGCCATGCCTGGGAGTAGCGGTTGGTTTGTTATTCCACTTTCCGGATCGATTCCATCGCACGGATATTACCTCGTCGGGCTTGCTGGGAAGAACCGCTACAGCAACCTGCCAAAAACCGACGCCAGTGCGGATTTCGACTTGGGTGGACGACAAGGCAAGGTCGCCCTCATGAAATCAACTAGTGCGATTAAAGGTCAAACACCCGTGGGATCATCCGCTCTAGTTGATTTTGTAGGCTACGGCCAAGCTAACGCTTACGAGGGAAGTTATGCTGCCCCCGCTCCAGACAGGTATTACAGCATTCTGCGGGAGAGAAATGCCGATACGAATACAAACGGATGGGATTTTATAATCGACTACGCCACGCCACACAATACGGCCACACCCGTCATATCGACTGAACTTAGACGCTGATTCAAATCGTTGGCTGTCCCCTGATTTGCACTTAACTGCACGGCAAAACCTATTGCCCCTTGTTTCAAGGACAGGTGTCAGCCACCATGCCCTCCATGGAAAGTCATGAATGGTCGGAAAAAACCGACGAAGGAAAAGTATACTATCGGGCAAACCACTTGGGACAGCGGTGGACCATCATGACGACCATGGAGAAACGTGATCCGACATGGACCGATCTCAAGCCTGTGCCGCTTTCTGTCTGGCGCGAACTGCGAGACATTGTTTGGAAAAAATACCAGCGCCGACGTTGCACATGGGACCGTGTTGAGGAGCTGGATCGCATTATTGGCGATTAGTTTTTAACTTCGAGCAGTCTCGTAAAAAAATAAATGTAGGCAAATGCGAGGATTCCGAGAATGACGAGGGCCGGAAACAGAACCCCGATCCAGTCGAGTTTTGTCTTTTCTACCAAAAGAGGGATTTCTTTTTTGCCCTTCGGAGCTGACTCATTCTGGATCGCCTTTTCCAGTGCAAAGTTGAGGTGGTCAATCAGCTCGGAATACGACTCGTAGCGTTTCTGCGGGAGCTTTGCCATCATGCGGTTAATGACGTAGGCGGTCTCGTTGGAAACATTCGGAGCGAAGCTCTGAATACTCACCGGGCGGCTTTTAAGCTGTTTGAGGGCGACGAGTGAGGGACTCTTGGCGTCGTAGGGAGGTCGACCAGCGAGAGCGTGAAAAAGTGTGCCGCCCAGACTATAGATGTCACTTCGGTAATCCTCTGGCTTTTCATCAAGTTTCTCAGGAGCGATGTAGTAGGGGGTACCCCAGATTTCGTCACTAGAAACGGGTGAATCATTCATGGCCGTTGCGAGACCAAAGTCCACCAACTTGAACGTCTGCGGATCAGAACACAAAATATTCGCGGGCTTGATATCGCGGTGAATGAGACCTTTTTCAAGTGCGGCATCGAGGCCTTGAGCGATCTGGATACCCAACTTCAGCACCATAACCTCCGAGACTGTTTTTCTTTCCTGGATGAGGTCGTCTAACGATCCACCGCTTATTAACTCCATTGCGAGGTAAAATTGCCCTTGGGCCTGACCGAAATCGAAAACCTTCACCACGTGCGGATGATTGATGAGTGCTGTAGTGCGAGCTTCGCGGGAGAGATTCTCGCATTCAACAGGGTTATCGTGAAGTGAGATCTTTAGGGCTTTGAGAGCGACAGGCCGATCCAGATTGATATCGACGGCGGAGTAAACGGTGCCCATTCCCCCTTGTCCGAGAAGCGCGAGAACGCGAAAATGATTAAAGAGCGATCTGGCTTTGAAAGATTGCCCACACTCCGGACAACACACATCGGTGCAGGGAGGAATTCCCGTTACATTGATAGTAGCTTGGCAAGACGGACAGGATTCTACGAGTAGATCAGAATAAGACGAATCGTCAGGTGTCACATTTAGGGGTCCGCTATTTTTGGGAGAAGTATTTACCCAGCCCATATGGATGAGTAAGATGAATAATTGGTAGATAATCTGTATGCGCCAGTCTGTGCAATTCAAATCAATTTATGGATACAATAGTCAAATTTGCTGTCGGGCTCGAGGATGCCGACGAGAGACTGGATCGCTTTCTTGGTCGGATGTGTTCCGATTTTTCCCGTGTACGCTTGCAGGATTTTATTCGCGAAAAGCATGTTTTGGTTAATGGAGCGGCCGCCAAACCTTCACAACCCCTGCGTTCCGGCGATGAAGTGGTCCTGATCGCACCGACCGCAGTCGAACCATCCCCCCTTTTGGCTCAAGATATCGCTCTCGATATCCTGTTCGAAGATGAGTCGATTCTTGTGATCAATAAGCCTCCAGGGTTGGTCGTCCATCCGGGCGCAGGAAATCATGAAGGAACAGTCGCCAATGCGGTCCTTCACCATTGCGAGGGCATCGCGGTGGTCGGCGGAGTTGAGCGCCCCGGGATCGTCCACCGACTTGATAAAGAGACATCCGGTTGCCTTGTTATAGCCAAGACAGAAAAGGCTCATCGATTAATCGCCGACGAATTCGCTGCGCGCGGTGTCGAAAAAGCTTATCTCGCACTTGTCGACGGCACTCCACGCATGCCCCATGGCAAAATCGATGTCGCTATCGGTCGCCACAAGGTCCATCGCCAAAAAATGGCCGTTGATGAGCGTGGCCGTGAAGCTCTCACCCACTACCGTGTCCTCGCCTCAAATGAGGGCAAGGCTCTGGTCGAATGCCGTCCACGCACCGGGCGCACCCACCAGATCCGAGTGCACCTCAAACACCTTGGACAACCTGTGACGGGCGATCCCGTCTATGGACGCCGAGGATCTCATGAGCGCCACTTCCTTCATGCCTGGAAGCTCACCCTCACTCACCCCGAAAGCGGAGAGAGAGTCTCGTTCACGGCACCAGTCGCCGAGGATTTTCCAACTTGGGCGAAAGAAGCTGCCTTGAATTATGATGCCACTCTGACGAAAAAACAGGCCTTTCAGAATGCCACACACGACCATGATTAATCGATTGGAAAAATGGCTGGAGCCCTACGCTATTAAAGGGCTGATCCGGTATGTCGTAGCGATGAATGCGCTTGTCTTCATTCTGCTCACGATCAACCCCGCTTACGCTGAAGCTTTGAAATTAGATCACTCGGCCGTCCTAAAAGGTGAGATCTGGCGCCTCGTTTCGTGGATTTTCATCCCCGAAACGACAGGGATGTTTTGGATCATTTTCTACCTCATGTTCACTTGGTGGATCGGAGACATGCTGGAAGAGACTTGGGGGACATTCCGACTGAATTTGTATTACTTCAGCGGCATGGCGCTCTGTATTGCTTCGGCATTCTTCTTTGGGGCATCGGGCGGCAATTTTTTTCTGAATTTGTCGCTCTTCCTAGCAGTTGCGACATTGATGCCGAACTTTGAGATTTCCCTTTTTCTCATCCTGCCGGTCAAGATCAAATGGGTGGCCATCTTTAGCCTCATCGGCCCTCTCGGCTATTTGGTATTCGGCGTGCTACCCCTCAAGATGATGGTGGTGATGTGCCTTGGAAATTACCTGCTTTTCTTCGGTCCGGGATTTCTCCGCGATCGCATAGCGGGCAGAAAAAACACGAATCGCCAAGCCAAGTTCAAAAAGGCCTCGATCTCAACAACGGAACCCCTGCACCACTGCGAAACCTGCGGAGCGACAGAGCAGAAAAATCCAGACGCGGAATTCCGGGTCACTGCTGACGGGAAGGAATACTGCATCGAGCACCTCCCCTCTCGCCAAGTCTAGACTGAGAGCTCTGGATCAGGCCAGAGCAGATACAATGGCCGGAATCTCGTGCAGGCCACGGATAACGTGGTGAGGCTTTACGTCGGCGAGTTCCTCAGAGCCTGGAACTTGAATCCAAATCGCAGCGGCGAGTTTCGCGTTAAGAGCGCCGGCGATATCGCGCTCCAAACTATTGCCAACCATCACGGCACGATCTGGCTTTACCTGAAGCTCATCAAGGAGGATGCCGAAGATTTCTGGTCGAGGTTTACCGATGCCATGAACCCCGGAAATGGCGATGGCATCGAAAAAACCAACCAACCCCGAGGCGGCGATTTTTTCTCCCTGAAGATCCGGCGCCCCATTGGTCAGCAGCGCAATCTTATGCGTGGCCTTAAGGCGCGTGAGAGTTTCCACTGCATCCGGCATGAGGCGCTGGAGCTTGCGGCGGGACTGGCTGAAATGGTCTGCGAGTTTTTCAGCCGTATCGTCATCGGTGATATTCTGTGCCCGAAGCACAGCACTGAAAACACTCACTCGATATGGATGTGCCCATTCACGAAGCTTCACCAACTCAGGCTTATCGCCATCAAATTTCCCCCACAGGCACTCATGGTAGCTGATGCCGATGGATCGAACATAATCGTAGCACGGACCCTCTTTCCATAGTGAGAATCCGAAACGCTTACAGTCGCTAAGGAAAGTCACGGTCTCAGCGCCGGCGAGTTTCGCTGCAAGTTGGGCTGTGGATTGGAGTGCTTCCTTGGAGACAGCCTCATCCACAATGAGGGTGTCATCCAAATCAAAAAGAATCGCGTCGATAGGCATCCCCTACCCCATTCCATAGGCAGGGCGATCTGTCGATAAAGTAAAGCAACAGATCGCGGCGGTGATTTAACTAGAAAGAACGCAACCGCTGGACCAGAGCCGAAAATCGCTGAACAGACTTCCTGTTGCGAACAGCCGTTTCGAGTGCTTTTTTTTGCCCAATGAGGACGACCATGGACTTTCCTCGGGTGACGCCCGTGTAGATGAGATTGCGCTGAAGAAGGAGGTACTGCTGCATCGCGAGAGGCATCACCACTACGGGAAACTCCGATCCCTGGCTTTTGTGAATTGTAATAGCATAGGCGAGCGAGACCTCATCGAGTTCATTAAAATCGTAAACAACACAACGTCCGTCGAAGGAGATGCGAATTTCGCGTTCCATCATATCGATGGCCTCCACAAAACCGATGTCACCATTGAAGACTTCCTTATCGTAGTTATTCCGCGTCTGAATGACCTTGTCGCGAGGGCGAAAGTGCCAACCGAATTTCTCCACCTCGGGTTCTCCACTCCGAGCGGGATTCAAGCGTTCTTGAAGATGTTTGTTCATTTGTATGGCACCCAAGGATCCCCTATTCATCGGGCAAAGGACTTGGATGTCGCGAATGGCATCAATGCTCAGCTTGCGGGGAAGACGCACTGCTACCACATCAAGCAAGGTGGACGGAATTTCCTCAGGTTCCTCACGCTCAATAAAGAAAAAGTCGGAGTCCGCGACCGTTTCCGGCATCTCCCCGTTATTGATGCGGTGGGCATTCACAATGATCCGACTGGACGCGGACTGACGGAAAATCTCGGTGAGGCGAACGACCGGCACGATGCCGCTCTCGATCAAATCTCCGAGCACTCTGCCAGCCCCAACGCTGGGGAGCTGGTCCACATCGCCAACCATTATCAGGTGGGCGCGCTCAGGGAGTGCTTGAAGGAGCTTGGCCATGAGAGGAGCATCCACCATCGAGGTTTCATCGGCGACAATGAGATCGCAGTCGAGTGGATGGGAGGAATTTTTAGTGAAGCGACCACCCTGATACTCGAGCAGGCGATGAATCGTCTTCGCTTCGACCCCCGTGCTTTCACTCAGACGCTTCGCTGCACGACCGGTGGGAGCGCACAGGAGGCATTTCACTTTTTTGGCCAGAAGGACCGAAAGGATCGAGTGCATGAGCGTGGTTTTTCCCACACCGGGACCGCCAGTTATAATAAGGACTCGCGAGGCAAGGGCTCGCAAGAGAGCCTCAGATTGTGATGGAGCAAGCTGGCGACCAGCTTTTTGTTGCAGCCACGCTAATGCTTTTTCTGTGTCAATGGACGGATAAGTGGATGCTTTACGAGAAAGCGCAGACATCACTGAGGCAATAGAGTGTTCCGCCTTTCGCATGGGAGGCAGGTAGATGAGATCCTGTTCCGTAATGGGATCTTCGACGACATCGCCTTCTTCCAGCATAACCTTCAATGCGCGATCGAGAATACCTTCGTCCATTTCGAGAAGTTGACGCGCATTGGCCAAAAGCAACTCACGAGGCAAGGCGCAGTGCCCCTGATTACATCCCTCTGCTAGGGTGTGCAGAAGACCAGCACTGGCACGCATGATCGAGTCTGCAGGGATGCCGATCTTCGCCGCGATGGTATCCGCTGTTTTGAATCCAATTCCCGTGATATCCCGTGCGAGAAGGTAGGGATTGGCTCGCACCTTATCCACAGACTCTTCGCCATAGGTCTTGTAAATCCGGACGGCGCGACTGGTACTCACCCCGTTCGAGTGAAGGAAAACCATGATCTCGCGAACAATCTTTTGTTCGGCCCAGGCCGATTTAATAATTTTGCGGCGCTCACGACCAATGCCGCGAACCTCCTCCAATCGGGCGGAATATTGATCAATGATCTTGAACACATCGCCGCCAAATTTGCCCACAAGCTTCTTGGCATAAACCGGCCCGATGCCCTTAATGAGTCCACTGCCGAGGTATTTTTCAATACCCTCATCAGAGGATGGTTCACTGCACTGAATAAACTCGGCCTTGAGTTGCATTCCATGATCCCTGTCCTGAATCCAAGCTCCATCAGCAGTGATCCATTCCCCAGCATTCACAGTCGGCACGTTACCGACGACAGTCACAAGATCACGGTGATCCTTCGCCTTCACCCGAAGGACGCAAAAACCAGTCTCCTCATTGTGGTAGGTGACTCTCTCGATGAGGCCGGCGACAGTCATGGTCGGCGACGGGAAATGAGCGCTCTCCGCCAAGCATAGAGAGCGATTCCGATTGGAACGATGGCGACCAATCCCCAAAAACTCCAAAGAATTCTCGGCGCGGCGGCGACTTCGATGGGAAATGATACAGAGGCATTTTTGTCATCATGTTGGGCAACTATGGTCAGTTCCCAAAGTCCCGGCTCAGGAATTCCTAAAAGCACAGAGTAGAGGAATTGGTTACCCGAATGCCCTCGTGTGGCCGGCCTGCTTTGACCAGATGAAATGCACCCGGGACCAACCCAAGCGAGTTCCGGAGTAGGGGCGCTGAGTTTTTTGAGGGAAAAGGCGACTACGGCATCGAGGATGGGTTTGCGGGTAGCGGCATCTTGGATAAAAACGCTGAGTTCACAAGGTCCCGCAACAACAGGAAACGGACTCGCAAAGAGAACAAAGTGCAATTCCTCATGACTGGCTTCTCCAATCACCTTTCCACCATCAGCCTGAACTGGGAGAACTAAGACGAGCAGAGTTGCAAAGATGGCGAGAAAGAAGCGGATTTCCATACTAGTGCAAAAGCGTGCCACGCATTTCCATAGGTTGAAGAACGATCCATATTCCAAAAAGATAAAGGGCCAATGCCAGAGTCGCCCAAGGCAGAAAGAGCAGCCAAGGACGTGAGGAAGATTGGGCATTTGATTTTTTCCACAACAGCCAGAGAGTGAACAGGCATCCTGCATTCAGGAGGAGGACTTGAAAACCCGGAAACCAAGCAAAAGTAGGAACGGGAATATTCCAAAGCGGCGAGGAATCGGAAACTCCCCAATCCTTTGAGAAGCGTTGAAGAACCGGCCAAGGAGTCAGAAATCCGGTAAAAAAATGATACAAAAAGTGAGCGACCCACATCGAAAATCCCAGGGGCACGAGCGCAAACGAGAAACCGCAGGAGATATGCAACCACGGTACGGAGATCCTCGACAGCTTCGCGCCAATCCACCCACACGCTACGGCAAGGGCCATCGGAAGTAAAAAAACGGCAAAAATAAAGAGAGAGCCATCAAAAATGCCGCCGGTATTGAAACCTAAAAAGCCGTGCCCTTTTTCCACCCATTTCAAAACAGGAAGAACCATCCCCGCAGCATTCACAAAAGCCGCAAAAGTGAAGACGAGAACGAGTGCAGCGAGATCCCGACGCCTTGTGTATTCCCCGACCGAGGAACGCGGTCGCTGCAGCAAAATGTCGCTCCCTGGACTCACCGCAAGGAGGCCAATATTATCCGACGGGCAGGCCTTCACGCAATCCAGACAAAACGTGCAATCCATATTCCCAGACTTCGAGGGTTGGAAAAGATGCAACTCGCAACCGGGTTGCGTCTCGTTGCCCTTCAAGCAATCGTGGGTACGGCAACTCGCGCAGACATCCGCATTTTTGAAACGCACCTCAAGAGGTGAGACGAGTGAGGAAACAAAGTGGAACTGCCCGATGGGGCAAACATACTTGCAGAAACTCGCCCCACGGAAAATCCCATCCACGACTGAAGCGGCGAGGAAATAAAACAAAATCAGCGAAGCCGTCCAATACGGCGTATTCCAGAGATCAAAGGATTCATAGGCCCAAAAAAAGAGAACAAGAAGAACGACCGCGATCCATTTTGAACGCAATGCAACAGGCCAATGGCGGGAGGGAGGAAATATGCGCCGCACAAGATTGCGAGCAAAGGTAAACGGGCAGGCCATGCAGAAAAAGTTTCCTACCACCAGAAGCGCAATAACCGTGAACCCACGCCAATGTGTCCAAGGAAGCACGCCGGCCAGATTCATAGCCGCCACCTGAGGACCAAAAAATCCATCGATGACAATGACGATCGCCAAGGCAAAAAGGAGCACTTGCATCGAAACTCTGAAATAGCGCCAACGAAGCAATGGACCGATCAGCGGGACGTCAAAAAGATCGAATGGGACAGAAGGAGAAGAGGGCGCAGGACGATGGCGCAGTGGCGGCACCGAACTCGGGCGATGCAATTTCGGGGAAAGGCACTTGATTGCAATAAACGCCGCTGGAAGCAGAAAGACAATCGATCCCGGCACCCACATGATCCCCCCTGCGGCGGACTGATCCTCTAAAGCCGAGAGCGCCGTGATACGCGGCGCGACGGCATAGGTGGGATACAAAACACGTTCCGAAAAATTAAAAAATCCAGAGAGAGCAGTATTCTGAATATCTACGAGGAGCAGATAAGGAACCATCGCCCATCTCGGCCACGCGGGACGTGATGGCCATGACTGCACGACCGGCCACCAAAACAGCAGCGCCGTCGCAAGAAAAAAGGCGTGCTCAACCTCATGCCATGCCGACGAACCAAGCGCGGTCTCGTAAAATACCGGCAAATGCCAGAGAACATTCGAAACCATAAAAAGGGGACCTGCAAAAAGAGGGTGCACCAGAGTGCTTCCGATTTTCTTGAGTGTTGGGTCGTTCAAAAACGGGGCCAACCCCTCGCGTGCGAATCCCCTTGGCAGGCCAGACAGCAACGGAAGAAATGGCGCTCCCAAAAGCAAAAGTGGAGCAGCTACCATCGTCAGCAACAAATGCTGAACCATATGAACACTCAATAACCATAAGGCAAAGGCATCGAGTGGAGAAGCGATTGCGACATAGATCACGAACAATCCGGAAAAAAAGGAAAGCAGCCGCCATGAGGGGAAACGCTCCGGCAGCAAACGGGTGAGTTTTTTCCATCCGAGAAAATACAACCATGCCGCAAGGATGGACCCGACTGCTGGAATCGGTTCGAAGCTCCAGGAAAATAAAACCGACTCGGCTTGGGATGGCTCCATGCTCCTGTTGATCGATGCGGGGGTATTACTCCGAGCTTGGCGTGTTTAAATGCGAAACCTCGCGCGGAGGCTTACCGAAAACAAATAAGCGACTAGGTATGATCTGCTCTAGCCATCCCAGATAGGGAGGAAGAACACGCTGACCGTTTTTCCACTCCGACTCCACAAGGATGAAATCCGGAACGGCATCCTGAATGATGTCGCATAAAATAAATCCGGTATTGGACTGCACCCGCCGCAAGTCGATGTCGGGAGTGATCTCGCTGAGTGTTTCTTGAATCTCATCAAGGGGGTTAACTTCACTCTCCGTGCCAGAAAAGGCCCGCCGCGCTTGGGCGAATGGGCTATCCGCCGCTAGGATAGAAATTGACGATGGATTAAGGGCGCGCAGCGTGGGAATAGCCGATTTCCAACGCGGAGAGTGAGCCTCAACGAGCAGGCAAGCACTCGGATTTACGATCGGCATCTCTTGGGGATTCGGAATCAGAAGCAAATCGCAAGGCGTGCGGGTGAACAACTCGCGAACAATCCCACCAGTAAAATTCCGAGACTCACCCGAGTCGGATATCGCCCCCACGATGAGCAAATCGAAATACTCACTGACAGTCGCATCCATCAGGGCGGTGGCTGGCTTCTCCCCGTCGCACCAGTATATATCGATTTCCTCGCGTTCCAGCCCAACGAAGGCCTCGCGAATCAAGGCGACTTTTTCATCAGAGCGAGTCCCAGCATGAAGCACACTCAACCGGGCTCCAAAAAGTCGCGCAACACAATCCGCCTCCGCTATGACTGACTCAAAGCGCGGAGAAAAAGTGGAAGCTACAGCGAAATGTGGTTCCGACATACTTTGGTAATTTCCACCGAACTCGTCCCAAGCGCGAGAGGAATCCTTTATTTTTTGGAGAGTTTTATTACGAGATCGAACTCGCTCTTGGTGATCGGCATCACACTCAGGCGGGATTGACGTAGGAGCGCGATATCGGAAAGCGCCGGCTCAGCTTTGATTTCCTCGAGTGAAACCGCGCGGGCCAATGGCGCCACGGGCTTCAAATCCACGCAGGACCAATCGCCCTCGGAAGCAGTGGGATCCGGGTAGGCTGCGCGGCTCACCTCGGCCATGCCGACCACGGATTTTCCCGTGACGCTATGGTAGTAAAGCGCACGGTCGCCGGGGGCCATGGCGCGGAGATTATTGCGGGCTTGAAAGTTTCTCACCCCGGTCCAGGCGGTAACCCCATCGCTGACGAATTGATCCCACGCGTAGGCGGCGGGTTCCTGCTTAACGAGCCAATAGTTCATTCCTGCTTTGCTAAATGGAAAAACGACGAATATCAAAGGGCTTTGCTCAAGATGTCTAAAAAAGGAATATTTATTACGTTTGAGGGATCGGAGGGTTGTGGCAAATCCACCCAGATCGGACTCCTTGCCGCCCACCTCCGCGAGACCGGTCACGACCCACTGCTCCTTCGGGAACCTGGCGGAACGCCTTCTGGGGAAACAATCCGACACCTCCTCCAACATGCCCCCGAGGGCGAGAATCTCACGCCGGAAGCCGAACTTCTCCTCTTCGCCGCAAGCCGCGCGCAACTCGTTCGCGAAGTCATCGTCCCAGCATTGACTGCAGGACGCATTGTCATATGCGACCGTTTTCTCGACTCTACAACCGTCTATCAAGGCGTCGGCAGAAAAATACCGCCACATCAGACGGAGATGATCAATGCCTTTGCCGTCGATGCCTGCCTTCCTGATGTGACTTTCCTTCTCGATCTCGACCGTGCCACCTCCGTAGAACGAATGAAGGCTGGTCAACGCACCCTCGACCGCATCGAACGCGAAAGCGAAGAGTTTTTTGAAGC
>CAYRTN010000003.1:0-30895 GCA_964427235.1 uncultured Chthoniobacter sp.
GGGCAAGATACCCAAGCGTGGGCACATATCCAAGCCAATCTCGGAAGGGCCTTATATGAGCTAGCCAATAGCGGAAACAATCCGGCTAAGAATGAGCGGTTAGCGGAATCCATGGCGGCATTCTACGAGTCTCTGAAAATATACACTCAGGTGCTACCTCAACAACATGCGAGAAGCCAGGTGGGACTCGGTTTTACCCTCTTTGAAATATCTCAAACGCTCCCAAAAGATAAGGAAGACTGGTTTTTTATAGAGGCGCTAGTGAATATCGTAGAAGGCTCCACGGCATTGACAGGCAACCCGAAGCTCATCACAGACGGGGAAAATATCATCAAACAGCTACAAAAGACAAGAGAACCACAGCAGGGAGACTCAAAATCATTGTTATGAATGGCTCATCTCCGCCCGTGGGAGAGTGGGACGCGAAACAATGGAAGTCGAGGGCGCAGGAAACCTGCTTTTTTACATATATGGGTTAGGATTGGATTTTAACGCGTTTAGTGCGCATGTTTCTTTTGAAGCTAGTTGACGTTCCAAGGGGCCGGCGAGCGGGATGGATCAGGAAATGCCGCATTGACGATAACCTATGGACTTATGGCAATAAGTCCATAGATCATTCGCGTCAAAACCGAGATGGAATCTAGATCGTGGATACGTCGAGTAAAATGCGAAGGAGATCGCTATTGGTGCTAATTCTCTCAAAAAAAGACTTGTCTCTTTATCCAAAAAAAGCGATAGGAAAACGATGAGCACGGTCATGGAAATCGAGCAAGCGATTGAAAAACTGCCTGCCGAAGAGTTGTTTGAGCTAACTCATTGGATATCATCCCGATTTTCAGACGCTTGGGATCGTCAGATCGAAGAGGATATCGTTGCTGGCAGATTGAACGAGATGGCTGCGGAGGCGATTCAAGTGCATCGCAGGGGTGGTTCCTTCGAATTACCCATGGATGAAAAGTAAAGCCACCTCCAAGTTTTGGAAGGCTTATGATGAGCTACCGAGTGCGATTCAAAAAATTGCAGTAAAACAATATGGGCTTTGGTTGAAAGACTCCTCACACCCATCGCTTTAGTTTAAAAAAGTCCAAAGTTTTTGGTCATGTCGAATCACGGATTCGTATCGCGCCCTCGCCGTTATGGACGGAGACACTGCGGTATGGTTTTGGATTGGATCCCATTCGGATTATGAACTGTTGATCCGTGGGAGGTAGATAGTAAATTGCGGGTTTCTGCATAGGTGCCAGGCATTGAATTTTAACGCGTTTAGTGCGCCTGTTTCTTTTGAAGCTAGTTGACTCAGATGAGGGTTGAAGGGGACGGCGAGCGGGATGTATCAGGAAATGCCGCAAGGACGATAACCTATGGACTTATGGCAATAAGTCCATAGATCATTCGCGTCAACACCGAGATGGATTCTAGATCGTGGATACGTCGAGTAAAATGCGATGGAGATCGCTATTGGTGCTAATTCTCTCAAAAAAAGACTTGTCTCTTTATCCAAAAAAAGCGATAGGAAAACGATGAGCACGGTCATGGAAATCGAGCAAGCGATTGAAAAACTGCCTGCCGAAGAGTTGTTTGAGCTAACTCATTGGATATCATCCCGATTTTCAGACGCTTGGGATCGTCAGATCGAAGAGGATATCGTTGCTGGCAGATTGAACGAGATGGCTGCGGAGGCGATTCAAGTGCATCGCAGGGGTGGTTCCTTCGAATTACCCATGGATGAAAAGTAAAGCCACCTCCAAGTTTTGGAAGGCTTATGATGAGCTACCGAGTGCGATTCAAAAAATTGCAGTAAAACAATATGGGCTTTGGTTGAAAGACTCCTCACACCCATCGCTTTAGTTTAAAAAAGTCCAAAGTTTTTGGTCATGTCGAATCACGGATTCGTATCGCGCCCTCGCCGTTATGGACGGAGACACTGCGGTATGGTTTTGGATTGGATCCCATTCGGATTATGAACTGTTGATCCGTGGGAGGTAGATAGTAAATTGCGGGTTTCTGCATAGGTGCCAGGCATTGAATTTTAACGCGTTTAGTGCGCCTGTTTCTTTTGAAGCTAGTTGACTCAGATGAGGGTTGAAGGGGACGGCGAGCGGGATGTATCAGGAAATGCCGCAAGGACGATAACCTATGGACTTATGGCAATAAGTCCATAGGTTTCTCTGCTGTTCAACTCTACTATCATATCACCCTGGCGCAATTCCAAGCATCTCGACTTCATTGGTGCTGTATCTTTTGATCTCCAAACAACGGAATTTTAGTTGCAAATGCTATAACATTAAATTTAATGTCCTAAAAAACGACGCATGCCTATCGTTACGCCAGTTCAGAAAATGAAGTCCCTGAGCCACATCACTCCGGTGGTAAGGGCGGGGGATGCCGTGAGGGCGGGGATTCCGAGAACTTCGCTTGTTCGGATGGTGGAGTCGGGCGTGGTGGAGCGGGTGGGGCGAGGTCTTTACCGTTTGGCAGAAAGCGAGGGCTATGACCATCCAGATCTCCTCGAGGCGGCGCTGCGCGTTCCCAAAGGCGTGGTGGTGCTCCTAAGTGCGCTGAATTTTCATGGCATCGGGACACAAGTCGCGCGGCAAGTGTGGATGCAACTTCCAGCGAACTATCCGACGCCGCGGATCGGGCATCCGCCGCTGCGGATCGTTCGCAGTCGCATGCCGGAGGCTTTCACGCTGGGAGTGGAGACGCATCGAATTGCCGGGCATACAGTGAGGATCACGGACCCAGATCGCACGATTGTGGATTGCTTCCGCCATCGGGGGACGGTGACGTTGGAAGTGTGCCTGGAGGCTCTGCGTGAGCGGTTGCGGAATCGGCGGCAAAGCTTTCCGGCTCTTGAGAGTTATGCCCGCAAGCTAGGAGCGTGGCCCGTGATGAAGCCGTATCTGGAGGCCCTGGCATGAAGAATGTAGCGGCCTCCGTGCGGGCTCGCTTGTCGAGCCTCGCCAGGGAAACGAGAACTCCCTTGGCGGTGTTGATGGAGAGGTTCGCGCTGGGGCGTTTGTTGTGGAGATTGAGCCGAGGCGGTTCGGGGGATCGTTTTGTTTTGAAGGGTGCGCAGTTGTTCGCGCTGTGGGCGGAAGACTCTCACCGACCTACGCGGGATGTGGATTTACTGGGATCGGGAGAGGCGGCGCCGGAGAGTTTGAAGGAGTTTTTCGAGATGCTTCTCGATGGCCCGGTCGAACCGGAGGATGGATTAGTTTGGGGGGAAGTGGAGGCGGCTCCGATCCGTGAGGATCAGCGTTATCAAGGGGTGAGGGTGCTCACTCATGCCACGCTTGCGGGGGCGGTGGTTCGGGTGCAGATCGATGTTGGCTTTGGCGATGCCATCACCCCAGGGGTCATGGAGGTGGAATGGCGGGAACTACTGGGCTTTCCCGAGGCGAGGCTTTTGGCGTATCCGCCGGAAACGGTGATCGCCGAAAAACGGCGACATGCGGTAGCGTTACGGAAAACTCCGCTCCGCTCCGTGTTCCGTAAGTCAGGAATGATTTTGCGATGTCGGCAATTTACAGACGAATTGTTGCACTACCTATTTTTTATGAAAGGCAGTCGTAAAAAATAACTAGATGGATGGAAAAGATGGAGGCCTGTAATTCTAGATCTCCGAGCATCGGTTGAGTTCTCTGATTTCGATAACACAAAACGATGGATTTCTACTTGTCATTTACTTGTCATTTAGAATGCATTTTGGTGCATTTCCTAGCATCTGTTTGCACAAATAATTATATATGAAAAAAAGCTCGCTGAGCTTTTATTTATGCGGCAAAGAGGGTGGTGGGCAGTAATGGATTCGAACCATTGAAGGCATAAGCCAGCGGATTTACAGTCCGCCCCGTTTGGCCACTTCGGTAACTACCCTTTTTTAAATCGCGTGTCCCTACTCCCGTTTGGTCGAAGTCGTATCGCGAGGCTGGAGGACTATGGATTTAATCACGATCTTTGGCAATGGAAAATCGTTCGAATTTGTTGGTTCTTTGCTGATGGCCTCGAGCACTTCGAGTCCCTCTAGGACTTGCGCGAAGACGGTGTATTGACCATCGAGTTTCGGAAGGGGAGTGAGGCAAACATAAAACTGGCTGCCGTTGGAATTTTTGGCGGGATTAATTTTGTCTGGAAGGCGGGCCATGGCGATGGCGCCTTTGTCATGCTTGAGTTTGATCTCGGAGGGGAGCGTGTAGCCGGGGCCGCCAGTTCCTGTTTTTTCAGCCTGACCCCAGCGGCTGGATGGATCTCCTGTTTGCACAAAAGAGCCAGGGAATATGCGGTGGAAGCGGAGTCCGTTGTAGAATCTTTTTTGAATGAGGTTCTTGAAGTTCTCGACGGTGTACGGAGCGGATTCGTCGTAGAGTCCGATGACGACTTGGCGTGTTTGTTTTTCTTTGCCGACTCGGATTTCCATAACGGCGACGTCAGGGCCGAGCGTAGCAGCCAGAGCAGAGGCGGTGAGTGATATCGCGGCGAGCAGTAAAACGAGGAGGTTTTTCATATAATAGGAAATTCACGGCGATTGACCCCGCCGAGGAGGCATCCGGTTTCGTCCCGCACTTCAAATTGCGTGAGATCTTCGGATTGGCGGTTGAGATACCCTAGAGCGAGCGTTTGTGCCATGTCAAAATGGGGCGCGGTGCTTGTTATGTGACCGGCGATTGTTTCAGGGTTGCCCACGGGATGGAGCTGAAGGTGGTTTTGCGCGGGAGTTTTAAACTGGCAGATAAAGCCGTGTAGTCGTTTGTTGACGCGTCCGACGCTCTTGAGTCGGGAGACGACTTCCTGCCCAACGTAGCAACCTTTATCGAAATCGACGGAGGTCGTATCCAGTCGCGCTTCTTGTGGTAGCGTGTCTTCGTTTATCTCGGAACCCCATGCTGGAACGCCGTGAATGATTCGTAAGCGCGTGACAGAATCAGTAGTCAGTGCAGGAAGGTTGCTCGGTTTTTCAAATGTGTCAAAACCGGGGCAACCAATTCGTGTTGATTGGATGGAACCATCTGGCGCTGGGCAACCGATGACGTGGTAAAGAGGGAGGGTCTCGGGAAGGAGAGAAATAGTGACGTCATCGGCGATGATGTAGCGCTCGAGACGGGCTTGAACGGCTTCCGCTAAATCGGGAAGTGTCTCGACAATGTGGCCGTCGACGTGTGGCCAGATTCTTACGTGGGCACAGAGTTTTCCCTTGGCTGTGAGCAGACAGGCGGTGCGTGAGGTGTTCTTTTCTAAGCGTCGAATGTCGATACTCAGTTGACCGTTGAGATAGCGGACGCGGTCGGTTCCGGTGACCAAGAGGAGTGCTCTCGGAGGAAGCTCGTAAAATCCCGTAATGGCAGGATCCGTGGGGGTCATTTATTTCGTTGGAAGAAGTTCCAAAAATTCCTAAGGCGGGGAGCTTGAGGCTGCGAGGAATCGGACTGCGGCGAGTTTTGATCGGGTAGGGGAGGAGGGGAGGATTCGCGGCCTGGGTATCCGTAAAAGCGCGAAATGACGGAGAAGTCAGCATCGCCCCAACCTCGTTCGATACCCGCCATGGCGATGCCAGCGAAGGCGGAGGCAGTTGGAAGTTCGAGATTTTTTGTGTCCGCAGCGGCAATGGCGAGTTGGACGTCTTTGAACATGTTTTTGAGCGAGAATCTGGGGTCGAATTCGCCGCTTACCATGCTGGGGAACTTCATGTCGATCACGGGGGAGCGTGCGGCATTGGATTCGAGGGCGCGAGAGAGATGATGGAGTGGGACTCCGTGAGAATCGAGTAAAGCCAAGGCCTCTGTGAGTGCGCTGACTGCAGCAGCGGAGATCACATTCGTAGCGATCTTCACAATAGCGGCATGGCCGATATCACCTACGGGAAGGATGGATTTTGAGGAGACTTGGAGTAAGGGGCGCACGCGCTCTAGGACGGCGGGATCCCCCCCGATGTAGTAAATGAGTTGTCCGGCTTGGGCTGCGTCGCGACTGCCAGTGAATGGGGCGTCGAGGTAGGCTGCGTGACGGTCGGCAACGATGGCGGCGGCCTCAATCGTTTCTGTGGGGGATACGGTGGCGTGGTTGATGATCACGTGCTCGGGTGTGAGCACGGGGGCCATAGCTCGTAGGACGGCGAGGAGGGCCTCGCCGTTTGCTACGAAGATTTGGATATGCCTAGCTGATTCCGCAACCTCTGCCGGGGAGCTGAGGAAATTCGGCTCTGGGCGTAGGGTGCGATTCCAAAGCCAGACTTGATAGCCCGACTTCCGGAGGCATGCGGTGACTCGGCTTCCGATGATTCCGAGACCGATGACTCCGGCAATGGCTTTGCTTGGCTGCTCCATCCGGGTCCTATCAGGCCGATGTTGGCAGGAAGGTCTCGATTTTGGCGGAGTCTTTCAGCTTTTTGAGAACCGCTTGAACGGCTTCGCGCTGATTGGTGCTCTTGAGGTAGCCTGTGATTTGGTCCTTCACTTCAGCGAAAGGAACCGTGCCGGCTGGCTTGGTTTCAGTCACTTTGATGACGTGCCATCCGAACTGGGTGCGGACAGGCTGGCTGATGTCGCCGATTTTTTGAGAGAAGGCGGCGTTGGCAAATTCAGGAACCATGCGATCTTTTGTGAAGAATCCGAGGTCGCCTGCAGACTCTTTCGCGCCGGGTTCTTCGGAGAGTTCCTTTGCTAGGGCTGAGAAGTCCTCGCCCTTGGTGGCGCGTTCGGCGGCCTTGGTCGCGGCTTCTTTTTGTTTGGTGACATCAGCCTCGGATGCTTCTGGTTTCACCATGAAAAGGATGTGGCTCGCCTTCACGGTCTCGGGTTGCTCGAACTCTTTTTTGTTCGAGTCGTAGAAGGTTTGGGCTTGGGCTTCGGTGACATCGGAGGTCTTGACCTGTGATTTCATCCAAAGTTGTTGCTGGAGCATGGTGCGAAGGTTTTCCTTCAGCTTCTCTGGTGTTTGTCCGGCTTGCTTGAGTTGTTCCTCAAAGATTTTTTCATCGGGAAATTGTTTTTTGACTTTGGCGATTTCCGCATCGACGTCGGCATCGGTCACTTTTTCTCCAGCGGCTGCTCCGGCAACGAGCTTGTCCATGATCAGCTCTTGGAGGAGTTGATTATAAGCGCCGAGTTTTTGCTCGTTTGTTAAACTTGCCGCTTTCTGGCCAGAGCCTTCAACAGCGGCTTTAAAGATTTCTTCGAGCTGTTGGTTGGTGATATTTTGGCCATTCACGGTAGCAACGACCTCAGGGAGGACGATTGGCTTGGCGTCAACGGGTGGCTTTGGAGCATCGGCGGAGGTTGCGGCATCTGCAGGAGCGGCTGGAGCTTCAGCGGATGGTGCAGTCACTTCAGCAGGGGCGGAAGCGACTTGTTTTACTTCAGGCTGAGCTGCAGGCGCAGCGTCGGCCTCTTTTGCGGGAGTCGGGGTGGCCTCAACAGTTGCTGGGGCAGTAGGCTGTGGTGGCTTGCACGAGGTGAGGGCCATGGCTGACGCTGCAACGAGTGGAACGATGGTGAGTTTGGAACGTATCATTTGAAATAAGGACACGATTTATTCGCACGTCAGGCATTTCATTGCGAGAGGAAAAAAAGCCCCTTCAAGTCTGGGGGAAAACACTCCGTCGTATGGGGAATATCCCTCTCGTGAGATGGTGGAGATTTTTAGGCGATCTGAGCGGCGGATTTTGCTTTTTGAGTAGGCTGGGTGGCGAAGAGCACGCCTAGCAAAAACGTTGTCGCGCAGCCGATGAAAACAAAATAGGGCCAGGAAATGGCGGGCCACCACTCAGGCATGATGAGTCCGAAGTTCCACTCTGCTGGATGAAGTTGCAAGTGGAGCAGGGCCGTAATGCTGATGGCGGGAATCTTCACTTTTCCCAAGACGAGGACAGCGCCTACCCCTGTGAGCATAGCAAAGACGTTGCACAAATCATTCCCCCGGGACTTTGTGAGCACACCAAGGAGGAAAACCCCGAGGATAGAGCCGTATCCGTAGCCCAGAACACCGAGGGCGAGGGGGATGATTGTGATATTTGTGGAAAGCACCGCATAGGCTGCAGCGGTTGCTACCACGATCATCAGTCCACCGAATACCGCTGTGGCGATGCGGGCGGCCCGTACGGATTGGGTGTCAGTGGATGTCTTATTGATGTAAGGTTGGTAAAAATCGCGGATGAACGATGTCGCCAAAGCATTCAGTGCCGCCGAGGTCGACCCCATCATGGTGGCGAATACTCCCGCAATGATGAGTCCGCGGATGCCGACTGGCATTTCGTGAACGATGTAGTGAGCGAAGATCTCATTGTGGGCAGCAGGCAGCGAGGGGTCGGGACTGATTTGGTAATGCACCCAGAGCAGGATGCCGACGGAAAGGAAGGCGAGGACGATCGGGATATCGGCAAACCCGCTTACGATGAGACTGAAACGGCTTTTTGAAATGTTCTCTGCCGTGAGCATGCGTTGTACCATGTCTTGGTCAGTGCCATGTGTGGCCATGGTGAGGAATGTCGATCCTAGGATGGCGGCAAGGATAGTGTAGGGATTTTCCAGCATCGCGCGAATAGCTTCGCCCAAGGGACGTGTGGCATCCCAGCCAGTCTGGAACATCGCCACATTATTCCCATTGAGCATGGAATCGACCTTGGAGAGGCCGCCAGGGATGTCTCGAAGGATCGCAAAGATTGCAAAAACCACTGCGCCGCACATGAGGCAAGCTTGGATCACGTCAGTCCAGACGACCGCTTTGATTCCCCCTACAGCGGTGTAGAGGGTGGTGACGACCGTGACAAAGACGATGCCCCAAAAATACGTCCAGATGGTGATCTGTGAGCCCGGAAAGAGGTAACGCCAGATCACGACGAGAATCACACCGCCGAGGTAAAGCCGAACGCCGATCCCCAGCACGCGGCCGAGGAGAAAGATCCCGCTAGCCATGTTTTTGGTGCGCGAACCGAATCGCACAGTGAGGTATTCGTAGATGCTCTGAACCTTGAAGCGAAAATAAGGAGCTATGAAGAGATAGGCTATGACGACTCGGGCGAGGATCGTTCCGATAGCCAGTTGGGCGTAGGCGAAGCCGAGTGTCTTATAACCTTCGGCGGGCGTTCCCAAGAATGTCGCGGCGCTCGTTTCTGCAGCGATAATGGAAGCTAGTACCGCCCACCATGGCATCTTGTGTCCACCTAAGGCAAACTCCTGAAGTGTTGAGTTGCCGCGCCCTGCATATAGGCCGATGCCTACGATGGCGACGAAGTAGGCTAAAATAACGAGTCCATCAATGAGGAGTGCGGACTGGCTCATTAGGGACGGAGCGCTTTAACAAGAACGACGGAGTTCCGTCCACTGGACTCGTAGCGGATGCGACGTGATGCTGGGAGGAGCGAGGGATCCGCAGCAGTGTAGCCGCCTTTTTGCTGGAGATAGCTGTAGGCTTGTGTGGATAGAGCAAAGAGATTTTTGACCTCTTTTTCGCGGGCCAGATTTTCGACAAAGGCCATGAGCTTGCGGCCGTAACCTTGGTTTTCATGCGACTTTCGTACATGGAGACAGGCTAGTTCCGCCGCGGCTTGTTCGGGATACATGTGCAAGGCCACGCAGGCCACTGGAGAGCGATCAATCTCCAAGAGCCAGTAGTCGTTTAAATTTTCGAGAATCTCCGCGCGCGAGCGTCGAACGAGTTCCTCGTTCTTCACGGATTGCCGGATGAGGGAGATGACAGCGCGAACGTCCTTTTTAAAAATCCGCCGGATTTGTTGATACTCGTTCGAGTAAACCATCGTCCCGATGCCTTCGTGGCTGAAGACTTCGCTCAAGAGCGCCTCGTTCATGCCGCCATCCAGGATGTGGGTGCGGGCGACCCCTTGCCGGCAGGCCTTGGCGCCGTTCTCCAGCTTGGAAATGAGGTTAGGTGAGAATTCCGCTTTCCGCTTTTTGATCAGTTCCTCGGTTTCCGCAATCGAGATCTGGCGGGGCAGCGGCACGGATTCTGAAAACGCGCCGCCAGGGGCAAGATAGAGGATTTTTGCGGCCCCGAGTTCCACCGCGACTTCGAGAGCGATGCTATCGGAGTTCACCCGGTAAGTGCGTCCCTCGCCGTCAAAGCCGAGAGGAGGAACGATGGGGATGATGCCTTCATCAAGGAGGAGTTTGAGGGCCTTCACGTCGACGCGTTCCACCTTGCCTGTGTATTGCTGGTCGATGCCGCCAAGAATGCCGGATGGATGGGCGATAAGTGCGTTAATGTATGCCGCGCGAAGATCGACCGAAGAAAGGCCTTCCATGATCTCGTTTGTGAGCCGAATCGCAGCATCAATGCTGACTTGTAGGGTGGGCTCGTCGGTGACGCCGATGCCGTCGGAGTTGGTGATTTTGATGCCCCGAGTTTCTGCATGGGTGATGATCTGGTGGCTCGCGCCGTGGACCAGAACAACCTTGATGCTGAGAGAGCGAAGGACGGCGATGTCGAGAAGGAGGTTGGAGAAATTTTCCGAACCCGCCACCTCGCCATCCACGGCAATCACGAAGATGCGCTCCCGGAAGAGGGGTACGTATTGTAGAATTTCGCGGAGATCGGAGACGTTCACGTTATTTAAGTCCTGTTGCTGATAGCAGATGCCGCCCTCCGGACACAGCAGAAAAATAACACTGTTGAAAATCCTGCCGACGTCGTTATTTTCGGCAAATGTCATATGAAAAATCCTTGCTGGCGGCGCAGGGTTACATCGAACTCGAAATGCCCGCCGAGGCGCTGGCTGAGTTGGATTCCCTTCCGCAGGAGGAAAGGGAATCCGAGGAAGCTCTGCAGTTGAGGCTTTTCATTCTTATGAAATCCCAAGAGTGGGAAACGGCTCTTGATGTTTGCCGATCGATGCGGACGAATTATCCCGAGGCTCCAGCAGGCTTCATTCATGGTGCGTTCTGCCTTCATGAAAAAGGGGAAACCGCCGAGGCCCGTAAACTCTTGCTCAGCGGACCCAACTGTCTCGAGGAGGAGGCGACATATTTTTACAACTTGGCTTGCTACAGCGCGGTTCTCGGTGATCTTGAGGCCGCTGTGGATTATGTGAAAACAAGCTTCGCCATGGATGACAAATTCCGTGAGATCGCGAAGCTCGACCCTGATCTCGGTCCGATTAAAAAGACGCTTTGAGCGCGCTCAGCGAAGCTTTCAAAGGAAACTTCACCAACGCCCGCGAGGTCGGCGCCGCAGTCAGCGTCTTCGATGCGAATGGTGAGGTGGAGACGTTGCACGGAGGCTTTTGTGATGCGGCGCGGACTATTCCTTGGACTCAGGAAACCCTTGTTCTCATCTGGTCCGCCACGAAGGGACTTGCTGTCGCCTGTGTCCTTCATGCCATGGAGAAAGCGGGAATTGATATGGACGCAAGGGTGGGGGATTTGTGGCCAGAGTTCGCCAACGCTGGAAAAGATCATCTCACATTTGCCCATGTGCTCTCTCACCGAGCAGGTCTTTGTGCGTTGAATTCCAAATCCGCTACGTTGCTGGATCACGAAAGTGTGATTCGGGCGGTGGAAGCACAAGTTCCGCTGCGGGCTATCGATGCCGGTCCGGCCTATGGGCCGAGGGTGTTCGGATTTATCTTGGATGAAATCGTTCGCAGGTTGTCGGCTGGAGAGACCCTTGGGGCCTACTGGAGGAGGGTTTTTGGCGAACCTTTAGGTTTGGATATTTGGATTGGATTGCCGGAGGAATTTCATTCGCGTGTAGCCACGATGCTTCCGCCGCGCGTTCAACCGGGATCGCCTCCTGATGCTTTTGCGTTGGCCTTTGCCGACCCAGATTCGCTCACGCGTTTAGCGTTCTCAAGTATTGGCGGTGTGCCGCCCCCATCCGGCATGAATGCTCCACGAATGAGGTCAGCTTCACTACCTTCACTTGGGGGCATTGGCTCTGCGTCTTCTTTGGCGAGGTTTTACTCCATGCTGGCTGTCGGTGTGCGAAATGGTTCGAATCAGTTTTTTGGTGAAAAAGCGTTTCGATGGATGTCCTCGCGTCTTGCTCAGGGGTTCGATGGTGTATTGCAAATGGAGACGGCCTACTCCGCTGGATTCATGCTCGATCCCATTGACTCTGGAGGTCGCAAATCTCGTCAACTTCTGGGACCGTCTTTGAGTGCATTTGGTCATGCGGGCGCAGGCGGGAGTCTTGCCTTTGCTGATCCCGAGACGGGTATCGGCTTTGCCTATTTGATGAACCAAATGGAACTCGGCGTGCTTCCTAACGATCGCTGCCTTGGGCTCGTTGATGCCTTTTACAGCGAACGATAGTGGCAGAATAATCTGCGTGAAGCCGGCCCGATAAATAGGCTCTTTGGATTTTTTAAAAATCCTGAAACTCGTCCTCGAGAGGAATCGCTTCTCGGCGTGTGGGCTGTTGGACTTCCTTGCTTGGTAGCGCGCGTGTCGCGGAACGTTGAGTCTGGGACTTGGATTGATTGACCAATTTCGAGGAGGTCAACTGAGTTTTCTTAGCCTTGATCGGGCTTT
Organism: uncultured Chthoniobacter sp.; assembly: GCA_964427235.1. Taxonomy (GTDB): domain Bacteria; phylum Verrucomicrobiota; class Verrucomicrobiia; order Chthoniobacterales; family Terrimicrobiaceae; genus UBA967. Next base: position 12,486 of record CAYRTN010000003.1, read on the forward strand.
TTATTTTGGATGACCGCTTGGCGCTTGAGGATTTTCCGCCAACGAGTGTCTGGAGTTCTTGGACAAGCTGGGTGAGTTGCATGGACTGATTACGAAGATCCGCTGAGACGTTCGCGCTTTCCTCGGCGCCAGCTGCATTGTTTTGGGTCATGGCATCCATTTGGGAAACCGAGGAATTGATTTGATCGATACCTTGGCTTTGCTCGTTTGAGGCTATGGAAATCTGGGCGACTAATTGGTCTGCCTGTCGGGCCTTGCTGACGATATCGGCTAGGCTTAGCGAGACTTTGGCGTTGATCTGAACACCTGCGGAGCTTTTTTGGATGGAGTCTTCGATTTTCTCCGCTGTCTCCCTAGCCGCGCTGGCACTACGAAGAGCGAGGTTTCGTACCTCCTCGGCTACGACAGCGAAGCCCATGCCGGCCTCGCCTGCACGAGCGGCTTCCACAGCAGCATTAAGGGCGAGAATGTTTGTCTGAAAGGCGATCTCATCGATCGTTTTGATGATTTTGGCGATGTTGTTGCTGGAGTCTTTGATGGCCGCCATGGCGTGTGCCATTTCTTCCATGTCAGAAGCACCTGTATCCGCCACCTCGCGCATCGTTCCAGTGAGATCTTTAGCGACGCGGGAATTCTCAGCATTATTTTTGGTCATGCTGGCGATCTCTTCGAGTGAGGCGCTGGTTTCCTCGAGTGAGGCGGCCTGTTCGGTGGTGCTGCTGGCGAGTGATTCGCTCGACGAGGCAATGTGGCCAGAAGCACTTTCGATCTGATTGGCTCCAATAGCGAGGCGGTCGATGAGCATCATAAACGAGCGGGGAATGCTACGCGCTACGATCCATCCAACGACATTTAATAGGAGAATGGAAAATCCGACTCCGATAAAAAGAAATTTCAGGAAAGTCTTCTTAGTCTCTTCGGAACTCGCTTTGAGCGTTTCCGCGCGGGATTGTATCAACCCGCTGACCGTGGACATGCTGCGCTCCAAGTCTTGAAACTTTTTTCCAAAACTTACCATTTCGGATTCCACCGCAGTGGGATCTTGAACCGCTTTCTTGGCTAGATCTGCAGCCAATGTTGTATATTCCTCGAGCGGTTTTTCTACACTCGCGAGCGCTGACTTAGTGGAATCATCTAAATTGAGTTTTTCGTTTTTTTCGATAGCCCCTCGAAATATCGCGATATGATTTCCGAGTTCTTGCAACACCTCTTTGCCTGAGTTGGTGTCCTTTTTGATGCCGGAGAGAGTTGCAGACAGAACATCACTGCGCAGGGCATCGTGCATCATGTCAGCCTCGAGGTGATTTGTCATCGCCGTCGATATCGTTTCCAGATCGTTCTCGCGCTCCAGATTCTGTTCGAATTCGTAGAAAACTACGGCAGCAAAGGATAACATGGATAAGCTCGCTAATAGGACTAGCGCCCCGACTTTTTGATTGACATTCAGATTCATTTTTTGAAAAGCCCGCTCGGAGGTTTCGCCGAGTGAGAGCTCACACCATCACAAGACCACAAAATTTGGCGAGAATATTCAGGAGGGATCACAGTTTGCCGGGGAATAAATCCACCCGCCAAATTCTTTTGCGCTCGGCACGTCTTCCCTTGGATGGGTTTACCGCGATCGGACTTTTGATGGTGTTTTTTTAATTGTGAGCATTGGGGCGATTACTTACTATTCTTCTGGTCTGATTATTTCCACTGCAGAGTGTGAAGCTCAGTCCCATGAACTCGGTCACAACTTTTTAATCAATGAAAGAAAAATATCACTCGCATTGTGGTTTATCCATTTGTGAATATGAATCTTACATCGTTGATTATTTTCTGCTAAGGTAAATTTCCTTCTCGCTTTTCGCCACCCGATTTTGGTGGCTTTCCCTGTATTAAATCAGGCGTACATTCTCAAACTTTCAAGGACCGAGTTGATGTCAACTCGATGACCAAAGGCGGTAGCTTGCTTTTTACCGAGCTGGGCGGGCTTCCCTGAGAGTTGAGACCTTCGCGCAGGTTTTAAAAAACCGCCCCGCTTTTCCTTAGTAAGCCGACTCCATTGCAAAACTCACTCCACATTCTTAAATAGATAATTCATGAATGATCGAAAAGGAATCGTACTTGCTGGTGGATCAGGATCCCGCCTGCACCCTCTGACTCTCGCCACGAGCAAGCAGTTGATGCCTGTTTATGACAAGCCGATGGTTTATTATCCGATTTCGGTTTTAATGCTGGCTGGGATTCGTGAGATTTTAATCATTTCGACTCCCCATGATTTGCCGGCTTTTGAGCGTTTGCTTGGCGATGGTTCTCAGTTTGGAGTTCGTTTTTCTTATGCCGAGCAACCCAGTCCCGATGGACTCGCTCAAGCTTTTTTGATTGGCGCCGAGTTTCTGAACGGTGCACCTGCTGCACTGGTTCTTGGAGATAACTTATTCTATGGAAATGATTTCACGGATACTTTAGCAAATGCGACGGAGGATTTGGACAACGCTACGATTTTTGGTTATCCAGTATCAGATCCAGAAGCATATGGTGTGGTGGAATTTGGTTCTGATGGGAAAGCTATCTCTTTAGAGGAAAAGCCAACCAAACCGAAAAGCCATTTCGCTGTGCCGGGGCTTTATTTTTATAGTAGGGATGTCGTGGATTTCGCTCGCTCACTCAAGCCTTCTGCGCGAGGCGAACTCGAGATCACTTGCCTAAACCGCAGTTACCTCGAGGCAGGTCGGCTGAATGTCCAAAAACTCGGCCGAGGCACGGCTTGGCTTGATACCGGAACGCATGACTCCCTTCTGCAAGCTGCGGAGTTTGTTCGCGTGATCCAGCATCGTCAAGGGTTGCGCATCGCTTGTTTAGAGGAAATTGGATTGGAAATGGGATTCTTGGATGAGGCGGAATTTGAGCAATCCATTCAGCGTCTTGGCAAGTCAAGTTATGGAGACTACCTTCGATCGGTTCTCGAAAGAAACCAACTTGGGCGGTAACAGATGAAAAAGATTCCTACAAAAATTCACGACGCTTGGCTTTTAAAGCCCAAAGTCTTCGGGGATGCCCGAGGATTCTTCATGGAGACATGGAATCGCGAGAGTTTCTGCGACATCGGGCTCGATATTGATTTTGTTCAGGACAACCATAGTCGCTCTGCCAAGCACGTGTTGAGGGGCCTGCACTACCAATCTGGCGATACGGCACAAGGCAAATTGGTTTGGGTTACCTCCGGTACAGTCTTTGATGTATTGGTCGATCTTCGCCAAAGTTCACCCACATTTGGGGTGTGGGATGGCTATGTTCTCAATACAGAAACACACGATCGACTTTGGGTGCCGCCTGGTTGCGCGCACGGATTTCTCGTTCTCAGCGAGATCGCGGATTTTCACTATAAGGTTTCCACGCCATACAGGCCTGATACGGAGCGGGCATTGCGCTGGAACGATCCTACTTTGTGTATCGATTGGCCTATTGCGATAGGATTAGAGCCGTTGGTGTCGCCCAAGGATGCGATTGCAGCGACCTTTCAAGACTGCGAAAAATACGACTGAAATTAACCGCGAATCTACACGAATGGACACCAATAAAGATAAGCCCGTGGAGATTCTACTCAAGAAGGAGGTTTATCAGATTATGGGGGCGGCTTTCGAAGTGCACAAAGAAAAAGGTCATGGTTTTATAGAAGCTGTTTAACAAGATTGCTTGGAAGTAGAGATGGGCTTTCGATCTATTCCGTTTGAATCACAAAAGAGCTGCTCCTCCATTACCATGGGCAAACATTGAAGCATACCTATATCCCGGATTTGATTTGTTTTGGTCAAATCATTGTCGAGCTAAAAGCTGTTAAGGAACTCGCTGATGAGCACCGCGCACAGTTGTTGAATTATCTCCGGGCTTCCCAGATGAGAGTTGGTCTTCTCATCAATTTTGGCCAGTATACCGGAGTGCAATGGGAAAGAATGGTTCTTTGATCGCACCAAAGATTCGTGAAAATTCATGGTTAAAAGTTTATGAAAAATACCATCCTCGTCACTGGCGGTGCAGGATTCATCGGTTCCAACTTTGTTCTAGAATGGATCGCTTCGGAAACGGCATCTGTCGTCAATCTCGATAAACTCACCTACGCAGGTAACCTTCAAAACCTAGAGTCGATCACTGGTAATCCTCGCCACATCTTTGTTCGTGGGGATATTGGCGACGCGGATCTTATTGGCAAGCTTCTAGACGAACACCAACCTCGGGCCATTGTCAATTTTGCGGCCGAATCCCATGTGGACCGCTCGATCCACGGTCCAGGCGAGTTTATCCAAACCAACATCGTCGGCACATTTCATCTCCTTGAAGCGACTCGTGCATATTGGGGAAGTCTGAACGAGGAGGACAAAAAAAACTTTCGCTTCCTGCATGTTTCGACGGACGAAGTTTATGGTTCTCTCAAGCCTGAAGATCCTGCCTTCAAAGAAACCAACACCTACGAACCGAATAGCCCGTATTCCGCCAGCAAGGCCGCCTCGGATCACCTCGTTCGCGCCTACCATCATACTTACGGACTTCCCGTCTTAACGACCAACTGTTCCAATAACTACGGTCCCTATCATTTTCCGGAAAAACTGATACCATTGATCATTCACAATGCTCTCGCTGGGAAGCCCCTTCCGATTTACGGCGATGGTCAGCAAATCCGCGACTGGCTCTATGTGCGTGACCACTGCTCAGCTATCCGCCGAGTGCTCGAAGCGGGTAGGGTGGGGGAGACCTATAATGTTGGAGGTTGGAACGAAAAGCCCAACCTTGATGTGGTTCATATCCTCTGCGCGATCTTGGACGAATTGTCTCCACGCTCGGATGGAAAACCCTATTCAGAGCAGATCACCTACGTCACTGATCGCCCTGGCCATGATCGCCGTTATGCCATCGATGCCACAAAAATCCACCGCGAACTCGGATGGAAACCCTCTGAGACATTCGAATCAGGCATTCGCAAGACGGTTCAGTGGTATCTCGACAACCAAGCGTGGGTAAAAAATGTCACCAGTGGAGATTACAAGAACTGGATCCAGAAAAACTATTCAAGCGCAAATGGTTGAAATCGAGATTATCTTGATAAATTCATATTTGCATGCAACTTGAGCCTCTCCATCCGATTCAAATTCAACGCTTCCGCGAAATGACCTTCGCCGAGAAGTGGGCTGTCGCTCAAGGTCTTTGGCTCATGGCCCGCAATGCGCGCCTCTCCGCTACCCGACGAGCCAATCCAGGATTGAACGAAGAAGATTGCCAAAAACTCGTTGCCCGTGAATTCGCCCGCACCCGAACCTGATCTCGTAGAATTTTTTGTGCGTCCGCTTCACAAAGCTGGCCTTCGCTATGTTATCGCTGGCTCGGTAGGATCCATGCACTATAGCGAACCCCGGCTCACCCTAGATCGGGGCCGACTGCCTGCAGAATAATCACAACAGCTCGGTGGAAAGTGTTCTGCATAGGCTGGTTAATGCTTTGCGATCTCTTAAAAAAAGAAGGCCGCAACGCCTACGGACGTTACAATTCCCTCATCCGCGAACTTGTTTCCTTCGGTCGCGCATTGACCCGTGCTCACCGCGTCAAAAAATAACTTCAACTCCAGCAAAATCCTGCGTCGTCTGTGCTCAATCCTTCTCATTCGCTCAATTCACCCCGGTTCCTAATCACTGGAGCAAATGGCCAACTCGGATTTGAGTTGCAACGGGCGCTAGCCCCCCTTGGGGAGGTCATCGCTCTCGACCGTGCGGGCTGTGATTTGTCGAGTGCTGACTCGATCCGCGCTGCCGTGCGCGCGGCTAAGCCCGATGTGATCTTCAACGCAGGAGCCTACACCGCAGTCGATAAAGCCGAAAGCGAGCCCGATCAGGCTCATGCTATCAATGCTGTCGCGCCTGGAGTCATTGGAGAAGAAGCCGCCAAGATCGGGGCGCTGGTTGTTCACTATTCGACGGACTACGTTTTCGATGGCAAAAAATCGTGCGCCTACAGCGAAACGGATGCCACAAACCCGCTCGGCGTCTATGGTAAAACCAAGCGGGAAGGCGAAAACGCTCTTGCCGCCAGCACCCCGTCGCACCTCATTTTCCGCACAAGTTGGATTTTCGGATTGCATGGGAAAAACTTCATTAAAACCATCCTGAGACTGGCCAGTGAGAGGTCCGAACTCAAGATCGTAGCAGACCAATTCGGGGCCCCAACAGGAGCGGCCTTTCTTGCTGATGTCTCAGCGCATATTGCCGCCCGCTACTTGCGCGATGGTGCTGATAGTTTTCCCGTCGGCTTATACCATTTGGCCCCCAGCGGACAGACAAGCTGGAATGGATTCGCACGTCATCTAGTCGCAAAAGCCACTGCAGCGAATTGGAGTCTGCAGGCCACCCCCGAGCGCATCATTCCCATCCTGACGTCCGAAAATCCAACGCCTGCCGCACGGCCGGCTAATTCCTGTTTGAATACGTCAAAATTCGGCGAAGCCTTCGGTTTTCAGTTGCCGGATTGGAAAACTGGCGTTGATCAGATGCTTGCTGTACTTTTGCAAAAGTGAGATGCTACTCGTTTAAGCTCTTCGTCAGATTCTTAGACAGAATTACAGGATTAGAAAATTACAGAGATGACTCCTTCCCGCGAACAAATCGCATGCCTTCCCGCAGGTGATCTGATCTTGGCAGGTATCAAGGATATAAAGATGAGAAAAACCACTAATCAAAGCTATTTGGTATGTCATATTTTTTATTGAATCAGAAACCCACGACCACAGCCCATCGCGTGGAAGGAAGAAATCCCGCGCTTTAGTGGGTTTTGCAAAAGTTATGATGCTTCTGGCTCCAGTCAGTTCACTGCGCACCTTATAACCTTTCCCCATCACAATTTGAAATCAAAAATACGATTTTAAAGTCAAAACATGAGAATATCTAAATTAATGTATTCTTCCATAAAAAATCGAATCTATCAATCCATTCCCAATGTCGATATTTATTTATTTGGTTCTCGAGTAGATGATTCTGCTAAAGGTGGGGATATTGATTTATTGTTACTTACTGAAGAGAAACTTCCATTGGTTTCCATTAACCGGATTCGAAGGCTTATTCTTAATGACATAGGCGAGCAAAAAATTGATATTGTAAATTTTACGAAATCCATAAAACATCCTTTTAAGAGCTTGGCGCTAGAGTCTTCTGTTCGCTTATGAACACTTCAAACCTTCAACGCTTACTGAATCTGAATTGTAACCTGCTCAAGCAAGCCCTGCCATCTTTCGAACGCTCGCTTGCAAAGTGTCGGAAACTTGATTTCTCACAGCCAATTTCCTTTGAAACAGAAGAAAGTTTGGACGCTCTGTCTTCCAAGTTTTCCAGAGTATCCGATCTTTACACACAGAAAGTTCTCAAAACTCTCATTCTTCTTTTGAGAGAAGACGCGCCTACCTTTTTAGACAGAATGAATCTTTGTGAAAAACTCAGAGTTATTCCAAGCGCCGAAGAAATCATAGCGATAAGAGACCTTCGCAATATTATTGCTCATGAATATCTAAGCGAAAATCTAGTGGAAATATACATGGAAATCATTCATCTATCGGATGACTTGCTTAGAGCTATCCTGCAGACAGAGAATTTCTTCATAGAGAAAAAGTATTTATGGTCTTAGCCTGCCATGCCAGAACAGCGCGCTTTCGTCGTTTTTTTGATCCTCTTCGCGGCAAATTCCTGCTTGCCTGTCGACTCTGGCCTCGATCGCCTGTTTACATAGCCACAAAAAGCTCGAAATTTACAAACCAGCTTATAAATAAGCCTTTCAGAATCTCAGCATTTCAGTTTTTCCTCCTTCCCGCTACCAGCAACCGTTGCTTTTTGGTCTTCATTCTTGATCAGAGATCAACAAATCATTTCTGACTCTTTTTACCTTTTACAAAACAAATGAATAGTAATTTTCAAGAAGTGGAGGTGACACAACAGAAGTGGACGACTGTTATAACGCCCCACGGAAGTTCCTTTCATATCCCTTGGCGGGAGCTTTGGGAATACCGTGACCTCATTTATCGCTTCGTTCACCGTGACTTTGTCTCCCGCTACAAGCAAACCATCTTCGGTTCGCTATGGTATGTGTTGCAACCCTTGTTCACCAGCCTCATGTTCACATTGGTCTTCAACAAGATCGCAAAAATTTCCACAGGCGAAATGCCTCCAATGCTCTTTTTCTTGGCGGGCACTGTGTGTTGGAGCTACTTCCAAAGTTGCGTCACGCAAACAGCTTCGACTTTTACCTCCAACGCCGGCATTTTTGACAAGGTTTACTTCCCCAGACTCGCTGTTCCGATTTCACAGCTTATATCAAACCTCATCGGACTTGCCATGCAAATGGTTCTTTTTCTGATCTTCTATGTTTACTACCTATGGCAAGGCGCCAATATCGAAATGGGCTGGCGCATCATTGTGCTGCCGGTCTTGATCTTGCAAATGGCTGCCCTCGGTTTGGGTGTCGGATGCTTGGTTTCCGGACTTACGACGCGCTTCCGCGACCTCCAAATCATGCTTGGATTTTTTATGCAACTTTGGATGTATGCCAGCTGCGTGGCCTATCCGCTCAGTTCTGTGCCTGAGAACTTTCGATGGCTGTTTGCCTTGAATCCCATGGTTTTCATCATTGAAGCCTTCCGTTTCGCCTTCATGGGACAGGGAACAGTTTACCTCTGGCAAATCTGTGTCAGTATGGTGGTAAGCATTGTCGTCGTGTTTTTTGGCCTCGCCCTCTTTAATAAAATGGAGCGCAACTGCGTCGATATGATATGATTGACCCTTGCGCCTCCGTGTTTGAGAAAAACACGGACTGCATACCCACGCATTATGATTTCTGGGCACTTAAAATTTTAACCAGTTAGTTTTAAATAAAATATACAAGTGAATTGCAAAACTTATGAATTCAGGCCTGCTTTCCGGTCTTCAAGGGATCCAGAGGAATCTGCTCGTGAGTTTAATAGGGAAAAACCCCGCTGGAGGCAGCGGCAACGGGATCTTCCTATCGCAGATAAAGTTGCATTATTAGGCCAAACCATCTTAGAAACATTGGAGTTCGAAAAAATCAAAAAGCATGCAAAGCGTTTGTGATGTATTGGAAGAGTTGTTGGCTTGCGGAGTCATTCAAAAATATGCTATAGGTGGAGCCACGGCGGCTGGCTTTCATGGTGAGCCTTTGTCAACGCGCGATATCGATGTCTTTTGCTATCTGGATGCACCAACCGATTCGATTTTGATTACGCTGGAGCCAATTTTCAAGAAGCTTGCGGACATGGGTTTTACTAAATTCGATGAAGAAGGAATATCGATCCACGGATTTCCCGTTCAGTTCCTTCCAGCATCGTTACAGCTTGAAAAAGAGGCCGTCGAAAACGCGATGGTCATGAATTGGCAGAATCATACCATCCGGGTCATATCTCCCGAGTATTTGGCTGGGATTGCCATTACTGTAGGTCGCCCAAAAGATCGGGCAAGATTGGTTTATCTGACTTCTCTGGAGATTTTTAATAACATCCTATTTGCTGAGATTCTGTTAAGACACGGCTTGATAAAAACATGGGAGGCATGGGCCAAGGGGCTTGGCTTGAAAGAACATCTGGAATAATGCTACTAAAAGTCTTCCAACATCCAACCATTTTCTTTTTTCGCCTCTTTGCGGCCATAATCCCACCCGCTACCAGCAACCCGGCACTCGCGCTCGCTCGTTACGCCGGAGTTGCGTAGCGCGTAGACGTCCCCCACTTCCTACTTCATCCTTCTAACTTCTTACTTTTCCTGTGCCACCTGTCATTCGAGTAGAAAACCTTTCGAAAAAATACCGCCTCGGCGTGATCAACCGCCAGATGCTTGTCGACCAGATCGAGAGCTGGGTCGCTCGCAAGCTCGGGCGACCGGATCCGCATGCTTCTGTGTTTGAGAAAGCCACGGACCGCATGCCCACGCCGTATGATTTTTGGGCGCTTAAGGATGTAAACTTCGAGATCGAAAAAGGCGATGTCGTAGGCGTCATGGGCCGCAACGGCTCCGGCAAGTCCACTCTGCTTAAAATCCTCTCCCGCATCACCGCCCCCACGCAAGGGAAAGCGCACCTCCACGGCCGCCTGGCCTCGCTCCTGGAAGTAGGCACCGGGTTCAACTACGAACTTACTGGTAAGGAAAATATCTTCCTTAATGGCAGCATCCTTGGCCTCAAGGATCGTGAAATCCGCGCGCGCTACGGCAGCATCGTCGAGTTTGCCGAGATCGCGGACTTCATGGATACCCCTGTGAAACGCTACTCCAGCGGCATGCGGGTGAGATTGGCGTTTGCAGTGGCGGCACACATTGAGCCTGATATTCTTATCTTAGATGAGGTGCTTGCTGTTGGTGATGCTAAATTTCAACTCAAATGTCTTAACAGAATTCAAGAAATTAAAGAGTCAGGAGTCACTGTTTTATTTGTTAGTCATTCCGCTGAAAGTGTCATTCAGTTGTGCACCAAGGGTATTCTGCTTGAGGAGGGAAGAGTTAAAGCGACTGGTTCCGCACTTGAGGTAACAAAGAGATATTTGGACTCTATGAATGTTAATATGGATGACAACGCCTTGAAAGGTTATCCAGACAGCAGGGCTGGAATCTTCGCCGGTAAAATCGCTGAATTTCTATTGGCGCGAATGCCAGATGGCAATATCGCATTCAATATTCCGGTGGAGACTCCTAATGGCATTTATATAGCCGATGTTGGATGGACCTCGAAAGAGCGCATGCGCACTCTACGAACTGAGCCTTCTTGGAACGGGGCTCCCGATATTTGCGTTATGATAGCCTCAAAGGATCGACCATTATCACAAGCGCAGCAGGAACATTCTAATTTTCATAAGTCTGGATCCTCATCCGTTTTACTTATTGATAGAGATGGAAAACTGCAATGTCTTTCAAATGGAATTGAGAAAAACATGGAGTTCAAAAAAATATTCCCAACTTCGATTAGTAAGTAAAATAAAATCTAGCCTATTAAAAAATGAACAATATTCTAATTACTGGCGGCACTGGATCATTTGGAAAAAAATTTATTCAAATGCTCCTTATTCGGCATCCCGAAATTCAACGAGTTGTTGTTTATTCAAGAGATGAGTTAAAGCAATTTGAAATGGCACTGGATTATCCCCCTTCACGATATCCCAATTTGCGCTTTTTCATAGGAGATGTTCGCGATGGTGATCGGCTTCGCCTTGCGATGGAGGGTGTAGATACAGTTATTCATGCCGCTGCTCTTAAGCAGGTTCCAACGGCCGAATACAACCCATTTGAATGCATTAAAACAAACATAAATGGTGCCCAAAATGTGATTGAAGCCTCTATGGCTACTGGCGTACGGAATGTCGTTGCACTGAGTACGGATAAGGCAGCAGCCCCCATTAACCTCTATGGCGCAACTAAACTTTGCTCGGATAAGCTTTTTATTGCCGCCAATAACATCCGGGGCAATCGTGATCTGAAATATAGCGTAGTTCGCTATGGAAATGTGATGGGATCTCGCGGATCTGTTATACCGTTTTTTTTGGAAAAACGGAAATCAGGCCATCTGCCTATCACTGATCCGAGTATGACGCGTTTTAATATCTCGCTAGAGGAAGGTGTTGAAATGGTTTTCTTCGCTCTAGCAAATGCACTCGGCGGTGAAATATTTGTACCTAAAATTCCTTCGTATCGAATAACAGAAGTAGCTCAAGCGATTGGGCCAGACTGTGAGCATCCAATCGTTGGGATTCGGCCTGGTGAGAAATTGCACGAGGAAATGATCACAACATCCGATTCGCTGAACACGATCGAAACGGAGAATTACTATGTCATTGTTCCGAATTCCCAAGAAGGATCCTATGAAAAAATTATGAATAAATACATTAACCACTATAGAGGCAAGGTTGTTGAGCCTGGTTTTTGCTACTCTTCTGGAAATAACAAGGACTGGCTGGCTCCGGAACAATTGCGAGACTTGATAAAAAGACATATCGACCCAGACTTCTCAGTTTAATGTAACAACAAAAATTGCTTTTAAATTAAAAAAGCCTTTCGATTGCTTTTTTAAAATAAATTTCTCCTATGATTCCTTATGGTAAGCAGTCTATTTCCAACAGTGATGTAGAGGCGGTGGTTCGAACATTGCTTTCTGAAAATCTGACTCAGGGAGCTAAGGTTCCTGAATTCGAAGGGACTATTTCAACGTATTGTGGGTGTCATTATTCTGTTGCCGTAAATAGTGCCACATCGGCTCTTCATGTGGCTTGCCTTGCTCTGGGGTTGAGACCCGGTGATGAGTTGTGGACATCTCCGATCAGCTTTGTTGCATCCTCCAATTGTGCATTATATTGCGGAGCTAAGGTTGATTTTGTTGATATTGATCCGCTCACATACAACATGAGTATTGAGTGCTTAGAAAAAAAACTCAAGAAAGCTAAAGAGGCTAATAAAGTACCAAAAATCGTTGTCCCTGTCCACTTGTGTGGGCAATCTTGTGACATGGAACGTATGGCCTCGTTGAAACGTGAATACGGATTCAAAATCATAGAGGATGCCTCACATGCCATCGGTGGAAGTTATCACGGGCGTCCTATCGGCAATTGCCAGTTCAGCGATATCACCGTCTTCAGTTTCCATCCTGTAAAAATTATAACTACAGGGGAGGGGGGAATGGCCGTCACAAATGATGAGTCGCTTGTTCAAAAGATGCGCCGTTTTCGTAGCCATGGTATCACCCGTGATCCTTTGGAAATGACTTCCGTTCCGGACGGATCTTGGTACTACCAGCAGATAGAGCTTGGCTTCAACTACCGGATGACCGATATTCAAGCTGCGCTAGGGATAAGCCAAATGTTCCGACTGGATAGTTTTGTAAGGCGCAGGCAGGAAATCGCTCAAAAATACGCCACACTTCTGCATGGACTTCCTGTCATTCTGCCAACACAAGATCCTAAGGCGAGCTCTGCGTACCATCTTTACCCAATTTTGATTTTGGATTTAGAATCCAAAGGGAGGGAGGCCGTTTTTGAAAGCCTTCGCAAACAGGACATAGGAGTTAATGTCCACTACATCCCCATCCATTTGCAGCCCTACTACCGGAAGATGGGTTTTGGACCTGGCGATTTTCCTGAAGCGGAGAACTATTATCGTAGGGCAATAAGTATTCCGATATATCCGGACCTGCAAGATGCGGACTTAAAAAAAGTCACGGAATGCTTGAAGATCGCGCTAGGATGAAAAGCATTGTTATTGTTCAAGCGAGAACAAACTCTCAACGCTTGCCGGCGAAGGTGCTATTGCCTGTTGGAGGACTTCCGGTGGCCGTTCTTGCTGCGAAAAGAGCATCTAATACAGGTAAAAAAGTGATTGTTGCAACATCGCAAGAATCAGAGGATGATGGTCTTGCTGAAATTCTTGATTTTCATAGAATAGAGGTATTTAGGGGTGATCTCGATGATGTGTTATCTCGATTTGTCAGTGCATTGGAAGGAATTGAGGATTATGTCAGTGTATTTCGACTTACAGCAGATAACGTCTTTCCTGATGGTCGTCTTCTTGATGAGCTGGAAAAGGAGTTTACGGCTCGAAACATGGATTACCTGAGTTGCTCGGGTAAGGAGTCCGGACTGCCTTACGGAATGAGCGCCGAGGTCATGAAGGTGCAGGGGATTAGGAATGCGGCTATAAATGCAAGAGAAAAATCTGATAGAGAGCATGTTACTCCATACTTAATTAGAAGGTATGGACAGCAGCAATTTACAAAATACCGTGATCTTAACAAATCCATGCATCGCTGCACGATCGATAATCTCGATGACTATAATCGTGTTGCTCGTGCCTTTTCCGGAGTCTCCCATCCTGTTAGCGAACGATGGGAAAACTTATTGGAAAGATTGGAGCAGTTTCCCCCCAAAAAAACTGTTACAAAATCTGCGAGCAGACTTGTTATGGGCACAGCACAGTGGGGCGGTCACTATGGGGTAGCCAATCAATCAGGAGTTCCTGACGCAAAAGAGTGCAGGAATATGGTTCGTACAGCCTTGGTTAATGGATGCTGTACTTTAGATACTGCAAGAGCCTATGGCACCAGTGAAAGAATCATAGGTGATGCGCTCCGGCATATGGATGGCAGAACATCAATTATCACCAAGCTCGCGCCCATGGATGAGTGCCCTTTAGAAGTGTCTCGCTCCATCGCTCGTGCTTATGTGGATGCTAGTATTTTTCAGTCATGCCGAGAGCTTAAGGTTTCATCGATTGATGTTTTGATGTTGCACCGAGCTGAGATGCTGTCAGGGTGGAATGGAGAGGTTTGGAAGCGTTTGCTGGAGCATAAAAAAGAGCGAACCATCGGTCAGCTCGGAGTGTCCGTCCAAACACCCCAAGAGCTTCTCCAGTCATTAAAAGTTTCTGACTTAGAATACATCCAAATGCCATGGAATATTTTAGATGGGAGGTGGGACTTGATAATCCCAGAAATTATTAAGGCGAAAACCATCCGACCATTGACTATTCATGCCAGAAGTATTCTTTTGCAGGGCTTGCTTCCGTGTCCTTTAGTATCCCTATGGGAACGTGCGAATGTGGATAATCCTACTCCAATTATTGATTGGTTGAATGAGATGAAGTCATTTGCCGGTCGTGAGGATATCGCGAGCCTGTGCATTTCCTATGCAAATTCGCAGAACTGGATTGATGGTATTGTGCTAGGTATGGAGTCCATTGCTCAGTTGCACCTAAATCTAAAAGCCATGGATCACGACGTACTCACGCCAAAACAAATCAAAGCCATTGCAAAAAGCCGCCCCCTGCTTTCCGAGAAAACTCTGAATCCAGCCTTCTGGAATCGCTAATAAAATGAAGAAAGGAATTGAGATATTCTCACTCAAGGGAAAAACGGCTCTTCTCACAGGTGCAACGGGTCACCTTGGATCTTCTATGGCACATGCCCTCGCTGAGGCTGGGGCACATGTAATTGTGAATTCGCGATCGCAGGAGGCCTGCGTTAGTCTGGTGAAAAAACTGAAACAAACCGGACACTCTGCAGAGGCGCTATCCTTTGATATCACAGACAAATCACAAATTGAAAAAAATCTACTAAGATTCGGTAAGTCTCCACTTCACATCTTGATTAACAATGCCGCATCTACCACATTAGGAAATATCCAAAAAGCTTCTGCAGAATCGTATAGAGAAACATATGAAGTGATTATAGTGGCCGCCCACAACCTCCTTCAAGTGTCGCTGCCAGGGCTAAGAAATGCAGTTAGAACATCGGGTGACGCATCGGTAATCAATATCGCTTCCATGTACGGGATGGTTAGCCCCGACCCGAGAATCTATTTGTCAGGCAAGGTAGCCAATCCCCCCTTTTATGGAGCAGCCAAGTCGGCACTTCTTCAGTGGACCAGGTATGCCGCCTGCGAGTTTGGTGGCGAGGGTATCAGAGTGAACGCAATAACTCCCGGGCCATTTCCATCAAAAGATGCTCAGAAAAACAGAAGCTTTATCACTAAGCTTGCTGCTAAGAATCCTATGGGAAGAATTGGGCACCCTGATGAGGTTAAAGGGCCTGCACTATTTCTTGCTTCATCTGCGTCATCTTATGTCAATGGATCCAATTTAGTCGTGGATGGAGGTTGGACAAGTTGGTAATAAATCTTAAGACCTCTGTTTCTTTTTAAAGTTGATAGCTATAAATTGTAAATTTTTGCAAAATAATTAATTCTAAGTTTCGAAAGCAAGTGCTCCACTCATAAATTCCTAGCGTCAATTTCTAAAAGCATCATTCTCATGTCTTCCACCGTTCTCATCCGCGCAGATGCCAGTGTCTCGATCGGCACGGGGCATATCATGCGAATGATTGCTCTTGGCCAGGCTTGGCAGGCGCAAGGTGGAGAAGTGCATTTTCTCTGCGCCGAGATTACTCCGGCGCTGGAACAGCGCTTGGCAAGTGAGGGCTTTCATCTCTCGCGAATTCATGCGACTTTGGGCAGTCCAGAAGACCTGAGCGAGACGATGCACTTAATCTCCGAAACACTCCAAGCCGACCGCCAAAACGCGCGAGTCGTTCTGGATGGCTACCACTTCGGCTCGGATTACCAACTTGGGATTAAGGCGGCCGGATTCACATTGCTGGTCGTCGATGACTATGGCCATGCGGATTTCTACCATGCCGATTGGGTGCTGAACCAAAACATCTCCGCTCGCGAGGAGCTCTACGCCAAGCGCAGCCCAGATACCAAACTTTTGCTGGGGCCGAAATTTGCGATGCTGAGAAAGGAATTCCTGGCTTACAAAGGCTGGCAACGCGAAATCGCTCCCGTAGCGAAAAAAATCCTTGTCACACTCGGTGGCTCCGATCCGGATAATGTCACCCTTAAAGTGATCCAAGCGCTGATCGATTTGGATCTGCATGCCAAAGTCGTCATCGGTGGAAGCAATCCACACCTGCGTGAAATCGAAAATTTCATCCAAAGTCAAAATGACAGCACGGCCTTGATTGAGGTGATCGTTAACGCCACAAACATGCCGGAACTCATGGCTTGGGCGAATGTTGCTGTTGCGGCAGCTGGTAGCACTTGTTGGGAATTGGCATTTCTGGGATTGCCGAGTATGTTTGTGATTCTGGCTGAAAATCAGGTTGAAATTGCTATGCAACTTGATGCCGAGGGATTCGGAATTTGTCTTGGAAATGGAGTTGGTTTGAAAAACAAAAAACTTGCTGAAGCTATTTCTACTCACGCAAGAAATGAAAATTTCCTCCAAACCGTTTCCGAACTAGCCAAGAAAATGGTAGACGGACTTGGCGCTCAGCGCATGGTTTCTCAAATGAAAGAGTTAAGGATGGCTGCATGAAAATTTGTATAGTCGTTGATAATCCTCTGAGTTGGTTTGTTCCTTTTGCGGAGAAATTGAAAAAGAACCTTGGCCAATTTGGAACCGTCGATTTGCTTTCCGACTCAAAAGATATTCCGCATGCAAATGATGTGGCTTTCCTTTTAAGTTGCGAAAAAAAGGTAACTTCTGAAATACTCCACCGTAGTCGAAGCAACATTGTTGTGCATGCCAGTGAATTGCCAAAAGGTAAAGGAATGTCTCCGCTCACATGGCAAATTCTTGAGGGCAAAAATCGTATTCCCATAACCCTTTTTGAAGCCGTTGAAGCGATTGATGCGGGTCCTGTTTATATTATTGGATATGTGGATTTTATTGGTAATGAGCTTCTTCATGAGATGCAAAATTCCGTCGGAGTAAAAATCATGGAAATGTGTGAAACATTCTTGAATGATTGGCCCCAGATTCTCTCAAACGGCATAGCACAAAATGGTGAGCCCTCTTTTTACAAAAAACGCACGCCGGGGGATAGCCGTTTGGATCCACAAAAGTCGCTGTCCGAGCAGTTCAACCTTCTCCGTGTGGTGGATAACGACCGCTATCCCGCGTTTTTTGAGTGGAACGGCCGCCGCTATAATTTGAAAATCGAACTTTCCAAATGAGTCTTATACAAATTAAAGATCGTTTTATCGGCTTGGACCGCCCTTGCTACATCATAGCCGAGATGTCAGCCAATCACGGTCAAAGCTTTGAGTTGGCTCTGGAACTTGTTCGCGCCGCGAAGCAAGCTGGTGCCGATGCCATCAAACTCCAGACTTACACGCCGGAAACAATCACGATCGACTCACGCCGCCCAGAATTCCTGATCGGCAAAGGCACCCTCTGGGAAGGTCGTAACCTCTACGAGCTTTACGGGGAGGCCTGCACCCCTTGGGAATGGCAACCCAAACTCAAGGCAGAAGCCGAAAAACTTGGCATGGATTGTTTTTCAACACCATTTGATGATACAGCCGTGGAGTTTCTGGAGGGAATGAGTGTTCCCGCCCACAAAATCGCCTCCTTTGAACTGGTCGATACCGAGCTTTTGAAAAAAGTCGCCGCTACTGGTAAGCCTGTCATCATGTCCACCGGCATGGCCACTTTGGCAGAGATCGACGAGGCTGTGCGCACACTCCGCGAAGCCGGATGCACCCAGCTCGCCCTGTTGAAATGCACAAGCGCCTACCCGTCCTTGCCGGAAGACATGAACCTCCGCACCATTCCGCATTTGGCCGAAGCCTTTCATGTGCCTGTGGGCCTCTCCGACCACACGCTGGGAATCGCCGTCCCAGTCGCAGCCGTTGCCCTCGGAGCCTGCATCATCGAAAAACACCTCACTCTCCGCCGTAGAGATGGAGGTCCAGATGCTGTATTCTCCCTCGAGCCAGCCGAATTCCGAGCCATGGTAGATGCCGTCCGCGTTGCAGAAAAAGCCCTCGGCAAGGTCAACTACGAGATGAACGAAAAGGAACAAGCCAGCCGAGTTTTTCGCCGATCGCTCTTTGTCGTCAAAGATATTAAAGC
>CAYRTN010000003.1:30905-37093 GCA_964427235.1 uncultured Chthoniobacter sp.
GCGAGGAATTCACCCCCGAAAATGTGCGTTCCATCCGACCGGGACATGGTATGGCTGTTAAAGATTATGAGAGTGTTTTAGGTCGCAAGAGCGCCTTCGATATTGAAAAAGGCACACCGCTCGAGATTAGATTTATTACCGCATGAAAGTCCTATGCACCGGCTTATTTCCATTCTGGCAATGTCATTTTGTAGCAGAATGCAACTTCATTGAGGAACATCTTACTGCAGGTGATGATGTCGATGTGCTGACTTGTGAAGCGAGCCTTCTTGCCTGTGATGCAAATCCAAAGTTGCAGTTGCCGAACTGTTTAACCTGTATCGGTATCCGGGAAAGTGCTGTTAGCCTGTTATCAAAACCAATCAACAAGCGAATGCTTGTCAGCGCTTCGGCGATTGCAATGCTCAAGAATTTAAGGCTTCCTCACTTCCAATGTATGGAAGACCTCAAGGCATTCTCTATACATGGGACTTGTGTTGGTGCTGATGTGGTTTCCTCGATCATGACTGCCGTCGGAGACCCTAACTTTGACGTGGTTAAAAATTCCAAAAAAATCAAAAAAACCATACGAGATTACCTTGGGGTGTATTTAACAGCCTTAGAGTATTTGAATGGAGGAGATTACTCCTTAGTTTACATATTTAACGGGCGCTTCGCATCTGCCAAAGCCTGGATTAGAGCCTGCGAGCAGACGAATACAGATTACTATACTATGGAGAGGTTGGGGATGCCTGATCGCGTCCTGAAAATCAAAAACGGAACGGTGCATGGTTTTTCTTCCTATGCTGCTTGGATAAGCGAATTTTGGAACAAGAATAAGGGGGTTGAGGACGTCAGAAAAGAAGCTGTTGATTTCTTTGAGGAAAGGCCAAATGGGCTCTTGAAGGGGTGGAATTCCTTCATAAAAAGTCAAGACAGGGAGCGACTCCCTGCGGGGTGGGATTCCAGCAAGTTGAACATGGGCGTCTTTTCAAGTACCGATACGGAGTTTGCTGGAATTCCAGAAGTTTTTGATGGTGCGCTCTACGCAGATCAACAGAGTTGCTATTTGCGTATTGCACAGATTCTTAAAGAGAAAGATTCTTCGATCCATTTATATTTGAGAATTCATCCCAATTCCAAATCGGAAAAAAATTATTGGTGGGATCATGAAGATTTTCAAAATATCTCGAATCTGACAGTTATTCCTCCTGATTCACCCATTTCTAGTTACCAGTTGATGAATTCTTGCGAGAAGACAATCGTCTTTATGACGACAATGGGTATTGAAGCGAGTTACTGGGGAAAACCATCGATACTCCTTTCGAACTCCCCGTATAAGGGTATCGGAGCTGTATATGAACCCGACAGTGAGTCAGCGGCAATCCAGTTAATATGCCAGCGTGATCTGGAGGCAAAACCAAGGGAGGCGGCGCTTGCATATGGAGGATACAGAAGAATGGGAGCTCCCACACTGCCTTATTCTGAGCCCCTAGATCATTGTACGCTGACTTTCAAAGGCGTTCGTCCCAATGCCACTCAGAAAGTTTTAAAATATTATTGGAGGTGGCATTCAACAGTGAAGTCACTTCCTTTGCCTCAATTTCTGAAGTCGGCATGGTGCAGAATAGAGTGGTTACGGCTCAAAAAAATTTACTGAATCGGAATAAGCCTTTTTCAAACGAATTAGTATTGAGAAGCATGAAACCAATAAGCGATTTCATAGCAAAAAAACTAAAAGCGAGTTTTTTTCTTAGCGAAAAAACTTCTAAAGTCTTATCAGCCCCTGCAGGAAACATGGCGATTAAAAATGCCATACTTGATGCTAAGCCCACAATGATCTGCAGACTTGGTTTTGTGGAAGCAGCCGCAGTAAAGAATTTTTTGGAGATGCGCGAATATGAATCGCTTAATCCATTTGCACAGATCCGAGCTCGATTTGGTAGATTTCAAAAAAAATGGGCAACTAAACATCTAAGTGAACTTCACCTCAATGCTGGTGTTTTCCCTGAAGGGGAGGCTATCGCAAATCAATTTTGTGAATTTTATTTACACGAACTTGGGAGCGCCGACATTTTAGGGTCGTTTCACTCTTTGAATGCAGAGGGATTTCTGCACAAGATAAATTGCCCTGAAGCTATCAGGGTTGATGCAACGTCATTGGAGCCTTATTATCACCTTGATCCGTGGTCTGCCGCACTTGAGAGAAAGAGTGTCTTGGTTGTTCACCCTTTTGCCAAAACGATATTGGAACAATTCGATCGGCGTAAAACAATATTCCCAGGCACGAATGTTCTTCCTGAAATGAAAGTTAAAGTAATTAGGTCCGTTCAGAGTATGTGTGGTACCAAAGTTGAATTTAATACTTGGTTCGATGCACTGCAATCGATGAAAGAAGCGATGGAGCAAGTGGATTTTGATGTTTGTATTGTCGGAGCTGGGGCTTATGGGTTGCCTTTATGTTCTCATGCTAAGCGGATGGGTAAGATATCGATACAGATGGGTGGGGCGACGCAGATTCTATTCGGTATTAGAGGGGGAAGATGGGATAAATATATTCCGGCAATCTCGTCGCTTTACAACGAAAATTGGACTCGAGCCGATGAAAGCGATCGACCTCTAGGTTACCAGAAAATTGAAGAAGGTTGCTACTGGTAATTATTGTATGAAAGCAATATGCGATATCCTCCATAGAGCGATAAAAAAAAGTGCCCCGATTTATGTCATTTCACACGAGAGATCAGGAACGCATCTAGCTATAAATCTCCTCTACAGGAATCTTCATATTGACCAATCATTTCATGATTTCATCACTTGGAGGGGGAATCCAGATGATAGACTGGGACGCATTAAGTACTGGAAAAGTTATGGTGATGTATGGAGTTCGCTTTTCCTACGCGGAGGAATTATCAAATCTCACTGTGATGCCCAAATCTATTCCGAATACCTACCTAAATCTTATGTGGTTTATGTTTTGAGGGATCCTCGAGATACGCTAGTCTCATTTTATCACTATCTCAACAAAGATGTTTTCCATATAAATAATCTAGGTCTCGATGAACTGAGATCCGATTCATTTGGTGAATTTATTCGGAGACCTTTACATCCATATCTTAGGTATGGATTCACAATTGACAGCATAATGGACACTGTTGTAGATCGATGGGCAAAACACGTTAAAGGATGGTTAAGTCACAAGAATGTGTGCGTTGTCGAGTATGAAGATTTTCTTAAAGATTTCAGGAAGCAAATGATAAGAGTCGCGATGAAGACATATACCTTTCCCAAACTGAGGATGAATTCTTATCAATTGGGAGAGTCGGGTGCAATTCTTCCGCGTAAGGGAGTTGCAGGTGATTGGAAAAATATGTTTTCAGTCGAAGACGAAATTTTTCTCAAAAAAAAGCTTGATTCGCATGGCATTGACATCGCACGGTGGAAGTGAAATTCATCTAAAGCATTGAATTTATTATCTAGATTCATAGCCTCCCACTATCAAGGGATTGATAGCAGGGTTCATCGGATTCGTCCTCGCAAAGGGGAAAAACGAAAGGGTTGCGTTCTTATTTCCTATCTTGTCTGGCCATTTTTTGAGGGAGTAAATCCGGAGCTAATGCGTGGACATACAAATGCATCTGAGTGCCTAATTATGGCTGATATTTTTTCGTCTTTAGGGTATCGCGTAGAGATCATTGATCGCAGGAATACATGGCACAAGCCACCTAGCGATGTTGTTATGGCCATTGACATACAAAGAAATCTTGAGAGATGGGACTTGCCGAATGGTGCAATCAAGATTCTCCATGCAACGGGTGCTCATTGGTTATTTGCAAACAGAGCCGAGCTCCATAGACTTAATGAGTTGAGAATTCGCCAAGGCATCGCTCTTCGTCCTCGCCGTCAGGCGGATCCGACATGTGCACCTGAGGTTGCTGATCATATCGTGGTGCTTGGGAACAAATTTACCGAAGAAACATATGGTTTTATTGGTAAACCAATCACCCGGATTCCCATTTCTTCAGCTTATGAGTTTTCATTTCCAGAAAACAAGAACTATGAAAACGCAAGGAAGCGATTTCTTTGGGTTGGAAGTTATGGTATGGTCCACAAAGGCCTTGACCTAGTCTTGGAGGCCTTTTCCCAGATGCCTGATCTCGAGTTAACAATTTGCGGTCGCCCTGAAAAGGAAAATGACTTTTTCAGTCTTTACAAGAAGGAGTTGACACATGCTCCTAATATCCATTTTCATGGATGGGTTGACATGGCCTCACCGGATTTTGCTGAGATTGCAAGGACGCACGCATCTGTTGTCTATCCATCATGCTCAGAAGGGGGGGCTGGAAGTGTGATTCATTGCATGCATGCTGGGCTCATCCCTATTTGCACGAGGGAATCTAGCATTGACCTTGAGGCTTTCGGTGTGCGCATAAATGAAGGGACCGTTTCAGCCGTAAAAAAATCAGTTAGGAGTCTTGCATCAATGGCTTCGCGAGAGATTGAGGATCGTTCCCGTTCATGTTGGAAGTCTGTCCGTGAAAAGCATTCGGCTGTGCATTTTAGAAAAAACTATGCAGAATTCGCAGCTGAGCTGATCGAATGAGATGGACGCTGACAAGCCCCGATGGGCTAGGAGATTTTCTTCTCAGGATCCCATGGATTAAAGCCATGGAATCACACGGTTGGACTCTTCAGTTGGTAGGACGCCCCTTTGTATTGGAGGCGGCGCGACTTGCCGGAATCAATGCCGAGTTTGTTTCGATTAAAATCGGGCCTTACGAAAAGAAGGCTCATTTATGCCCCAATCCATATCGCGATGAATTGGCCGCAATAACAAAATTTTCTCCTGATATCGTTTTTTTTGGACCTTCATGTCCAACTTTTTTTGAAGATCAACTTGCCGAAAAGATCACTGGGCTGAAGACGGGTGGATTTATTCAAAGGGGTATATGGCATACACAGTCCATTAGGGATCCTCTTGAAATTGCCAAAAAGCACAGCTTAATAGTTCAGGTCGAATCCTCTGAATCTGATGCACTGCGCAATATGAAGGCTGCGGGTTGCCTACTTGGTAAGAGCATTACACTAGCGCCATATCGGTTGAAGCCCCAAGGCCGATTTGAAGCGCCGCCATTTTTCCCAAGGGGAAAAAAATTTCTTGCTGTTAATGTTTCATCTCGAGATGGCGAATCGCGAAGAGGCTTGGGTGAAAACAACTGGGTACGGGAACTAAACGATCTTACGGGGCAGACTAAACTTCCACTGGTTTTCATTGGGACAGAGAACGAGATCGAGTCCCATCGAAGAGTTGTCTCCGAAATGAATGGCGAAGTGCACTGTGTGGATTTGACAGGGAAGGTGAAAGCATTGAATGAACTTGCTCTCATTATAGCGGCAGCAGAAGCATATATTGGAAAAGACTGTGGAGCAATGCATCTTGCGGCAAGCTTGGGCAAACCAGTGGTGGCAGTTTTTGGTGGTGGAACTGCTCCAAGGTTTTTTCCTTGGGGAACCAGATCGGTTTCACTCACCAATGATGTTCCTTGCTTTGGATGTGACTGGCGGTGTCATCTTCCAAGTCCAGTCTGTTCCGAAGGCATTCCTGAAAAAGCTGTTTTCGATGCATTTAAAGCCGTTTTTCAACTCAATTCAGAGGAAGGTGTTGTTCTCAAATTTCCTTTGAATAATGCTTTTTCTGAACTGCTTAAGATGCATCCCCAAAATAACTTGCCTTTAAAAATGCATTCGGAGAGAAAAACAAGAATGATCAAAGAGCGGCTTGATTATAGAAAACCTACTAAACGCATCCTTAGCCGCCTTCTAGCGATCAGAGATAAGATATGGCGAGTTTTTTGTCCCAGGCGGACAACTTTTAAGTGAAGCTCTTAAAGTTTTGAAAGAAACGTCGATTTTGATACTCATGTTTCAGTTGATAAAAAATTTGCTTTGCAAGCTAGAAAATCACTTTCCTCAAACCTAGGTTTCAAAAAAATCCTATGAATAACCTAGTTAAACCCGAAGCCTTTTATTCAGGGCGTTTGTATCATCTTGATGCACTTAGGGGCATTGCTGCGCTGTCCGTGGCCATAGGGCATGTCTTTGGAACTGTTCCTAAATTTGAATCGTGGACAGTTATGCTGGGCCGTCCTTCTGTTACTTTTTTCTTTCTGCTGAGTGGGTATGTGTTAGGGAAATCATTAGAAAAAAATACA
>CAYRTN010000004.1:0-34649 GCA_964427235.1 uncultured Chthoniobacter sp.
GGTCCATGTCTTTCCAGCGAGAAATGCCTAAGCAACTCGTGATAACGGGAAATCCGTTTTCATGGGCATAGAGGGCCGTGCGATCGAAGCGCATGTCGAAGCACATCGTGCAGCGGGCGCCCTTCTCGGGTTCCCATTCCAAGCCTTTGGCTCGCGTGAACCAGTTGTCTGTATCGTAATCCGCATCCACAAAGGGGACGCCTTCCTTTTCAGCGAAACGGATATTCTCGGCCTTGCGGAGTTCGTATTCTTCGCGAGGGTGGATATTCGGATTGTAGAAATAAATCGTGTAGTCGATCCCAGAAGCCGCCATGGCCTCCATCACTTCGCCGGAGCAGGGGGCGCAGCACGAGTGGAGGAGAACTTTTTTGTTCCCTCCTGGAGCCTCGATGACTGGCCGAGTACTCGGTTGCGGTGATGGGATTCTGGTTTTCAAATCAACGAATGTAAGCGTTGCGAGAGTCTGGGATTCTTTACCGATGCTTTTTAGGCCTTCGCTTTGCCTTGGCTGGCCACAGCGTTCATGGCAGCGGCGATCGCCTCTTGGTCACCGAGGTAGTAGTTTTTGATCGGCTTGAGATTTTCATCCAACTCGTAAACGAGGGGAATGCCGGTAGGGATGTTGAGCTTGAGGACTTGTTCCTCGGTGAGATTGTCGAGGTACTTGACCAGAGCGCGAAGGCTGTTCCCGTGGGCGGCAATGATGACTCGTTTGCCTGATTTCACCGTCGGTGCGATTTTTTCATGCCAGAGCGGGAGAAAGCGCTCGACGGTATCTTTGAGGCATTCGGTGAGCGGAAGTTGGGATTCGGAAATGCCAGCGTAGCGTGGATCGTGTCCAGGCCAGCGCTCGTCGGATTTTTCGAGCGGAGGTGGGGGAATGTCGTAGCTGCGGCGCCAGACGAGGACTTGTTCGTCACCGAACTTAGCTGCGGTTTCAGATTTATTGAGACCCTGGAGGGCGCCGTAATGGCGCTCGTTGAGGCGCCAATCTTTTTCCGTTGGGATCCAGAGTTGATCGAGTTCCGTGAGAACGCCCCAGAGCGTATTGAGAGCGCGTTTAAGAACGGAAACGTAGGCAATATCGAAACTGAAACCTTCTTTTTTGAGGAGTTCGCCGGCGGCCTTGGCTTCGGCGCGGCCTTTGTCGCTGAGTTCGACGTCGTGCCAACCAGTGAAGCGGTTTTCTTTGTTCCAGGTGCTTTCGCCGTGGCGGATGAGGACAAGTTTATACATTCGATGATTTTTTTCTAAATGGGACGGTTGTTTTATAGCGCTCCGTGAAGCGTCCTGGCAAGAATCCAAAAAATCGTTTCGGTGGGACATCTCGTCGAACTGGAATTTTGAGGCTTTCCGGTTGCTTGCTCTCCTTGTTGAATCGTGTCCATGACATTGAACGATCGGATCCAGGGGGGGATGGCTGTGGTGCGCGCGCTATCGAGTCCCAAGGCTTTTCGGATCGCCCTAGGCATCTGGATCGTTTACGCGGCCATCATTGCGATCCTTGTCGCGGCGCAACCCAATAAACGCACGGTGACTCCCGAATATAGGAAAGCCTCCATCGAATGGTGGGCGGGCAATCCCATCTACAAAGGAAGAATGCATGGCTATCTTTACCTGCCGCATTGTGCGATCCTCTACACGCCCTACACATGGCTTCCACTCAGGGTGGGGGAGGTCGCTTGGAGGTTCACTGCGATCGGACTCTTCGGTTGGTGTATCTGGAGATTGTGCTCCGTTTTTGGTGGCGAGCGTCGAAATTGGTGGTTTCTGGTTGCCTCCGTAGGGGCTTTGCCCGCCAGTTTATCTTGCGCGAGGAATGGTCAAGCGAATCTGCCCATGGCAGCGCTGCTCTCCTTTGCGGCGGTGGATCTCGGGCGGGGGGCTTGGAACCGAAGTGCGTTGTCACTGATTTTGTCATTTGCACTCAAGCCATTGGGGGCGGTGCCGTGTCTTCTCGCTGGCGCCTGCTATTCTCGAAAAATGGTTTTCCGACTCGGGCTAGCTCTTGTTTTTCTTGGGCTCATCAGTTTTGTCCACTTCCGCCCCGAGTACGTTATCGAGCAATATAAAATGATGGTGGAAACTCTGAGGGTCGCTGGGCAACCGAACCAGCGGTTATTTTGCGATGTGCAGGGTCTTTTAATCACCTTCGGGATCATGCCGGCAGCGAAATGGATGTTGGCTATTCGTGCCCTTGCTGCTGTGGGAGCCCTTTGGACGGCGATCTTGGCTCTACGGCACTATGATGCTTCACGAGGGGCTTTTGTTTGCATGATGCTATCGGCTCTTTACCTCGTGCTCTTCAATCCTCGGACGGAAACAAATTCCTATGTGCTTCTCGCTCCGTTTCTCGGTGTGCTGATTGCCGATTGTGCCAGACACCCACACCTGCTCAGTCGTTTTCTGTGGCTGTCTGGGTTTACAGTGATCCTCACGTGTGAAAATTGGGGGGCATTGCATAAGTGGACCAACTTGTGGCTCAAGGCGGCGGCGTCTCTCGTTATTTCCTGGTATCTTGTTAGGGATATCTATCTCGCTCGCGATCCACTAGGTCTGCGTAAACCTGACTCCGACTAGGTGCTCCGTGATTCTAGAGACTTTTAGTTTCTTGGTAAAAGCGTATGGGATTTTCTTCTTTCTTGTGTAGCTAATTGCCGTTTTCTAGTACTTGTCCTGCCATAGGTCGCCCTCAATAATGCCTATACGAATTCTCACATTTAACATTCAAAATGGTCACCCATGGATTGAAGGCGATCCTTTTACCTCTGCGATCGACTTGGATGGTGTGGCGCACTTTATTTACGAGCAAGGGGCGGACATCATTTGCCTTCAGGAGGTGGAGCGGGGATTCGATGGAGGTCGGCAAGTCAATCCCCCGCCGAATTACGCTAGGCTTCGGGAAATGCTTGGAAGCTATGATTCGATTTTTTCTTATCCCCTTCAGAATGACACGGAGATTCCATTCGGTCTCGGGTTGGCTATTTTTTCAAAAACTCCACTTCGTGATTTTGAAAAGATCGATTTGCCTGCGGCAGATATCGAATTTGAGTTCCAAGGGAAGATGCGAAAGGCCTCATCTCGGCTCCTAATCGAGGTCAGCACGACGATCGCTGGCCGTGAAGTCAGATTGATGAACACGCACCTTCAGGCATTTTTTATGATCGGAAGCTCCAGTGACGCGCATCCGGAGCAACGTAATTTCATTGAGCAGCGGCTGAAACTTCACTCGGATCGTGCCACGATCTTAGCGGGGGATATGAATTCCTCGCCGGAGGAGAGCATCGTTCAACAGTTTGCCGATGTAGGGTTCCAAACAGCTCAAAACGCGGCACCCACTTGGCGTAGGCGCCCCTACATTGTGGACCACATTTTCTTCAACTCGGAGTTCGTCCTCAAATCAGCCGGTGTGGTTCAAACCGATGTCTCGGACCACCTCCCTGTCGTGGTGAATTTAGAGTTTCGCTAGCGGTCGCTTGGCTTTTTTGCTCCGCCGCCGAGTGCCGGGATGCGAGGAATGATTTTGGGACTCCAGTTTGGTTCGGCCATGGTTCCATTCGAGTAGTATTCGAACAGTTTGCTGACAGGGAAAAAGACGAGGCCCGGGATGCCTTGCGCATTAATACGCATGCTCATGTCCAAGCCACCGGTGAGTAAATGGATATTTCCATCACCATACATACTGAACCCACGACCTTGAATTTCGATGTTCTTGCTTGTGACTTTTTCGTTCCCGACGGTGAAATCGGCTGTGGCCGTGCGGGCATGATTGTAAACGACACCTGGAATAACCGTTCCCAGAATGTAGGAAAATGGGCCGAGAAGCGGAATCGCAAAGACGTTGCCGTCTTCGATTCGGAGACTCCCTTTGCCGATCATCTGGGACTCTTCCTTCATCCGTGCATTGAATTGATACTTGCCGCTGAGGACGCCCTTTGAGTCATCGTAGCCAAAGTAGAGATCGGTGAGTTTCGAAAAATTGACACGCGAAAGTGTGAGATTTGCGCTGAACACGGGATCTAGGGGATTGATCGAGACATTAGCTTCCACGGCTACGTTACCCCCCATGAGGTCGGCTCGCTTGACGTTGGCGAGTACTCTATTATTGAGGATGTCCACTTTTGCACTCGTGCGACCGAAGGAAAGTGTCTTGTTGAGGAGATCGTAGTCCAGCCCATCAGGAGACTCGACTTGTATGGCGAGGTTATTTTTCGTGGGGTCGTGCATGTGAACCTTCCCTTGAACGACGAGGCTCGGTGCGGAGTGAAAACGATATGGGCTGATTGTTTTTGCAATCTTAGGATCGATCCATGTCATCACATCAAGCGGAACAAGGGTGGAGCGGATTTTATCAAGGCGAACCTCCTGCTTGCCCACATCATAGGCAACGATGCCCGTGGCTCTCCCGCTACCGGATGCAACGAGGATATTATTGAAAGTGGCGCACGCGTTTGAGATTTCGAAATCGGACTCCACGCGATCCATCCAAGCTCCCCTCATGGCTGTTCTTCCGAGTTTGAGATGACCTTTTCCACGCATATTCGCGAAGTCGAGATTCCGAGACTGGAGCGAAACAGAAATGTCGGGAGTCTGAGTGAACTCTGTGCTGTTAAGGACGTCGCGAACCTTTGTGCCTACCAGCGGTGTAAGGTCGGTCGGCGGGATGGTATTGTGCAATACGATGCGAAGGTCATCTTTGGCGATCCAGAGATTTCCGTCGAGGGCGCCGCGTTGGGTCTTCACAAGAATGTCGCGCGCATAAAAAAGCCCATCCTTCCAAGCAAAACTACACCCCACATCAGTAAAGCTGACCGTATCGAAAAGAATGCTTGGGGCCGCAAAGCTTCCTGTAACGTAAAAAACTGGCTTCTCAGAACCGAATAGCATTTCGATTTCAGCATCAAGACGCGGAGGTTCAGTGAAATTAAGTTTTTGTATTTCCGCGTTGTTGGGCGCTAAGGAATGCAGGAAGGAGGTCGGATTGAGCGAGGATATCAAAGAGACTGTCGATTTGGATTTATTGCGGTCCCATTCCCCAGACGCCTGCAGACTGCCTTGCTTGTCTTTCAATTGGATAATCGGAATGCGAAGAATGCCGTGTGCGTATTCACCCGAGATGTTGAGAGAAGCGAGGCTACCTTTTTTGTGGACAATGCGGGGGGATGACAAACGGAAATGCGGTACATCAAGAGAATCCGGATGCGTGGCATCAATTTCAAAATCGGCCACAAAAACAGGAGGTCCGTCGGGAAAGGAAAATTCCGCCAAAGTCTTGGTGACAGAGTTTAATGCGGCGAGCGGATTCGTCGCGTCGGCAGTGTCAGCAGGTGGCTCCATTTTAAAATCCAAAGGATTAAGGATTTCTCCACTGATTTTGATCTGAATTCCCGCAATGACACCCTCAAGTAGGCTCAGTCGCAGGCGGTCACCGAGTACCACGATCTCACCATGGATATCTTCGACTTTCAATCGAGCAGTTGGATCGTTTTCGTTGAGAGGAATCGAAGCGCTGGCGTGGAAAAGACTCAGACGGTCAACAACCAGAGACCTGTGCATGAGTTGGCTAAGATTGAGTGAGATAGCCAGCGTGTCCAGGGTGCCCAGCGTCCGTGCGTGATGTTTCGTTTCACGCACAACCACATTTTTAGCGAGCAATCCGATAAAGGGATCCAGTGCCAGCTTGCCTATTTGAACTTCGACCAGCGGACTGCTTAATGCGGCCCCTAGAGCTTCCTTGGCTCCAAAGCCGATGCCCTGAAATCGCAAGTAATACGCGGCGGCAGGAACGCCCACAAAAATCACCACCAGCGCCAGGCGGATGAAATTTTTGAAAAAATAATAAATGACAGGATGAACTCGCATCTACTCGATCACATAAGATGTAGCGGATCGATGTCCACAGCCACAAAAACGTCTTCAGGCATGGTCAAAGTCTCCAATGTTTCTTTAGCAAGTCGGGATAGATGCATCGAGGATGATCCACGCATCGAGACTTGGAATCGATGGTAGGTCTTGGCTTTCTCGAGTGGCGCAGGCACACCTTCTCCGATGGTGATTCCCTTCCGTGCAGCCGATTTGAGCTTCCGCGAAAGTGTCTGAGCAGAAAATTCCACCCGCTCGCGAACAGTTCCGCGCAGAGTGATCATCGCCATTCGTCCAAATGGCGGGTACGAGAACTTCTCTCGAAATTCCATCTCCTGTTCCATGAACCCCTGAAAGTCGTGATGGCGCGCAAACTGGATAGAAGGGCTGAAAGGAGTGAACGTCTGGACATAGACCTCACCCTCCATCTCGCCCCGGCCCGCGCGCCCAGCGACCTGAGTGAGTAACTGAAATGTACGCTCTCCAGCACGGAAATCAGGGACATGGAGTCCCAGATCGGCATTCACGATCCCCACCAGTGTTACATTTGGGAAGTGAAGGCCCTTCGCGATCATCTGAGTTCCAATAAGGATATCGATCTTTCCTTCTTTGAAGGCGCCAAGAGTCTCGCGATAGGCATCCTTGCGAGTCATTGAGTCGGCATCCATGCGTGCGATGCGGGCCTTTGGAAAAATCTTTTTTAGGGCTTCTTCGACCTTCTGGGTTCCGACGCCGGCGAAGCGGATTTTCGGATCGGAGCACTTTGGGCAGGCCTTCGGGGCTTTGCGTGTGTGTCCGCAAATGTGGCATACGAGACGTTCAGCAGCGCGATGGTAGGTGAGGGAAACACTACAGTCTGGGCATTGGCAGACATGGCCACACGCCTCGCAGATCATCGATGTGGAAAATCCGCGACGGTTAAGAAAGAGAATAGTCTGTTCCCCCTTAGCCATCCTACCCTCGATGGCCTCGTAGAGTGGCCGTGCTAAAATACCGCCCTCTGGTGTAGCTCGAGCCTGGCGACGTAAATCAACTACGCGAACGACGGGCATGCTCTTGTCGTCCACTCGCTGATTAAGTCGCACCAGTCGATATTTACCGATTTGTGAATTGTGCCAACTTTCTAAGCAGGGTGTAGCGCTGCCAAGAATGACAGCAGCTCCTTCACGTGAACCACGAAGAACTGCCATGTCTCGGGCGTTGTACCTTGGAGCTTCGTCCTGCTTATAGGATCCTTCGTGCTCTTCATCCACGATGATCACACCGAGATTTTCCAACGGAGCGAAAATGGAGCTTCTGGCTCCGATAACGATGCGTGCGGATCCGTCGTGGATTTTGTGCCACTCGTCGTGTCGTTCTCCCTCTGAGAGGTGACTGTGAAGAACCGCAATGCGTTCCTGAATATCGGCAAAGCGGGATTTGAAACGCTCGACGGTTTGTGGGGTCAGTGCGATTTCAGGAACAAGCACAAGAGCTGTCCGGCCTTGATTAAGGGCTTCCCTAATGGAGCGAAGGTAGATCTCGGTTTTGCCTGAACCTGTGACGCCGAAGAGTAAAATAGGCTGACCCGGTTTTTCCATGGCAGACCGAACGGCAATCATGGCTTCCGACTGCTCCGCATTCAATGTCAACTCGGCATTGGCAACGAAACGCTCGGAGTAGGGATTGCGAGCAACAACGCTTGCCTCGATCACGACCAAGCCATTTTTTTCCAGAGTTCGGTAAACGCTATCGCTCACGCCGGCTTGATCCGCAGCTGTCGAGACGGGAAGGGGGCCGCCTGCTTTGATGAGAACTCGAAGGGCATCGGCTTGTCGTGGGGCTTTTCGTGACAATGCTTCGAGCTGTTCCTCCGTTATAGGGGCAAGCAAGCGTGCAGAATTTTGTTTTTTAACGGAGACACGACCATCGCGCACCGCCACAGGAAGGACGCTGCAAACGGCTGTTTCAAGGGGACAGCAGTAATAGTCGGCCATCCATCGTGCGAGTTCCAGTAGGGCCGGGCGGATCATCGGTTTTTCATCCAGAAGCTGGCTGATGTCGCGCACGGAATTGAATTCGCAAGTCGCTAGCACTTCGATCACGGTGCCTGTAAGCAGTCGGGTTCGAATAGGGACGCGTACCCGCGATCCAACACCGATCAGGTTCGTCATCGATTCCGGTATTCGATAGTCAAGCAATCGACCGGCGGCCTGGTCGGGTAATACTCTCGCAAACATTCAATGCAATATCGCCATCTGTGAGTCCCACAGCAAGCCCGCTCATCCTAGGATGCGATGGTCGAAATAAATATTTTTAAAATAATCCTTGCCATTGGAAGAGTCTTAGATACTTTTGAAATTGTTCTGGGGGGAACAACTGCCCGTTGTAGCATTCGCTGCGACGGGCAGTATCTTTTTAGGGGTGCCAATATTCTTGAAAAAACCCCTAATGCTTGTGTTGACATTGCACTATTGCCCGATATGATTTGCCTCCCGTTTATATAAATCATTTTTATGGCCTACACTGAAGTTATTCTTACCGCGAACATTCCGAACCTCGGCGCTGAAGCAGATATCGTTAAAGTCCGCCGTGGCTTTGCTCGCAATTTCTTGCTCCCACAAGGCAAAGCACTTGAGATCACCGCTGGCTCGACCCGTCAAATCAATCACCTCAAAGCTAAGCGCGCTGAGCGTGAGGCTCGTGAAATTACTGCAGCCGAAGAACTTGCTTCTAAAATCAACAAGCTCTCACCCGTATTCACTCTCGAAGCAGGAGCCTCTGGCAAAGCTTTCGGATCTGTCACGGCCAAAGACATTCATGATCGTCTCGTTCAAGACCTCAAATTGGAAGACCTTCCCAAGCATGCAGTCGTTCTTGAGAAAGCGATCAAAGAAAGCGGTGCTCATACCGTAAGTGTCAAAGTCCACGCTGACGTCACAGCTACACTTAAAGTTCAAGTGAACGTTCACGTTCCAGCTAGTGCTGAAGCTCCTGCCGCTGGTGATGACTCTGCTGAACGCAAGCCCCGTCGTAAAGTCAGCAACAAAGAATAAGCTTCAATAAGATCTTCCGGGAAAGTTGTCTCAAATTGAGATAACTTTCCCGTTTTTCTTTTGGCAAATTCGAGATAACTTCTTTAGCTAATTCCCCCTCGGTTTTAACTTCGTCAATTCCACTTATTTTTATCCATGCCTTCATCAGCTGCTGAGCCAACCGCAGGCAACAATTCACCCGCGAATGGCGCAGGGGAAGGGAAAGGTAAAAAGAAAAAAAACGTTGATTACAATCAGCGCGCGAGTGCTTATCTGCCCGACGTTCACCGGGCACTCCCACAAAGTATAGATGCGGAGAAGGGCCTTCTAGGCTCGATTTTGCATTCGGCTACGGTACTCGACGATTGCATTTCCCAGATGGAGGCGAAACATTTTCACCTCCCATCCCATCAAAAGATATTTGAGGTGCTTGTGGAGATGCGGAATACGGGTCGCCCGATCGATCTGATTGCGCTCACGCAAATTCTCGAAGACCGACGGATGCTGGATGAGGTTGGCGGTGCCGGAATTGTCACCGAGCTTTTTACTTTTGTTCCAACGGCAGCGAATGCGGACTACTACCGCGAGATCATTCGGGAAAAGTTCCTCCTTCGGCAAGTGATCGGAACCTGCACAGAATACGTGGCCCGTTCTTATGAAGAGCAGGGTGATGTGAAAATCCTTCTCGACGAAGTCGAGGCCAAGGTTCTCTCAATCGGCGAGGAACGCTTTCGTTCCACGATGCCCACGCTTAAGGAAATGGTCGATCAGGCCATCGATGGCATTGAGAAACTGGTTACTACGCGAGGTAGTATTACGGGGCTTCCGACCGGTTTCGCGTCTCTTGATCGGATGACGAATGGTCTTCACGAAGGTGAAATGTTTGTTATTGCCGCTCGTCCTTCGATGGGAAAGACCGCCTTCGCAATGAATATTGCCGAACACGTAGCCATCGATGGCAACAAGCCTGTGGCCGTATTCAGCCTGGAAATGAGCTCGCAGCAACTTGTACAGCGATTGCTTTGCTCACGCGCTCGAGTGAATGGACAGAAAATCCGCGAAGGATTCTTCGGCAAGCATGAGATGACAAGCATCAGTGTCACAGCTGGTGTTCTTTCCAAAGCGAAAATTTTCGTCGATGACACTCCAGGCCTGAGCATTCTGGAGTTGAGGGCGAAAGCCCGGCGGTTACGTAATCGCGAGAAGATTGAATTAATCGTGATTGATTATCTTCAGCTCCTCCGTTCGAACTCGAAAAGGGGACAGGACAATCGTCAGATTGAAATTCAGGAAATTTCCTACGGCATCAAAGCTCTTGCGAAGGAGTTAAAAATTCCTGTCATCGTCCTTGCCCAGCTTAACCGAAATCCCGAACAACGCACAGGAGGTGACGGCAAGGGACGCCCCCGTCTCAGCGATCTCCGTGAATCAGGAACAATCGAACAGGATGCCGACGTTGTCGGACTTCTCGTGCGTGAAAAATACTACGCCGAGGACGAGGAAACCAAAAAAGAGGCTGCTGGTAAGGCCACGCTCATTATCGCGAAACAGCGTAATGGCCCAACAGGAGATATTAATCTCACCTTCCTTGAGGAATACACGCGCTTTGAAGAACGCGCCGATGATCGGCGCGAAGATCAGTAAGTCAGTCAGGGTTATCTTTTGCTCTTATAAACAAGGCCGACTTTATTCAAATTCCAACGTCATATCGCGAAATTTGTTAATGTCAGCTTGCTCCGCAAGTTTCTCAGTCATTCCGCGGATTCTCTTGCTTAGAGTGTTCGCCAGACCAATCATGAGTACGATTCCAGCTGAGTTGTAGTTATTAAGAAACTCCTCCAAGTCTTGACGATTAATAACCCAATACTGGGTTTGCTCGACAGCTATGACGGAACAAACTGCGTTAGAAGGATCAAAAAGATCGATTTCTCCAACCCACTCGCCAGCTTCAATTTTCCCTAGCAAAATATCATTTCCGCCATCGACGCGGCGAGCATGCATCAAGCCGGATAGGGTAAAGAAAAGCTTTCCGAGAGATTGGTCTTGCTCGATGACAACAGTTCCTACTTGAGCTAAGTGAAACGTACCGTAGGAGCTGAGTGTATCTCGGTCTTCCTCAGAAAGATTAGCAACGATGCCTACGGCTGGAAGTTTTGGTGTAGAAAATGACATAACAAATTACAATTACTAATCCTACTCGATTGAGGCAATCCGCAAATCGCTATCATGCGGCACTTGTGCGGAGGCGAGCGTATCAGTTTCCAAAAACGAGGCGGCAGATAATGATTGATGCGATAACACCCGCTATATCGGCGATGAGTCCGGCAGGGACAGCGTGGCGACTCCGTCTAACTGCGACTGAACCAAAATAAACGGCGATGACATAAAATGTCGTTTCGGTGCTACCGAGGACCGTCGCACCCATTTTCGCGATGAGGCTGTCTGGCCCTTGGCTCTGTAATAATTCTGCAAAAATGGCATTCGATCCACTCCCGCTAAGGGGTCGCATAAGGACCAAGGGAAAGAGCTCGGTTGGCAGTTGGATGGCGGTAAGAATTGGTCCTACAGCTTTCGCCAGCATGTCGATTCCCCCTGCGGCTCGAAACATGGCGACTGCTGAGATGATGGCGACCAGATAGGGAATGATTCTGACCGAGACTTGAAACCCCTCTTTTGCTCCCTCAATAAATTCCTCGTAGACGGAAACGCGGCAAAGTGAGGCGTAGAGAGGAAAAAAGGCGATGAGAAACGGGATGGCTAAATACGATACGGCCTCCACTACGCTCACGAGCAGACTTTTTGACTCGTGCGATGAGACAATGAAGTTCCAGCCAAACCAGAGAAAACATCCAGCAAAGGCAACGAGGACGAGATTGCCCCACCACGTTGGTGGGACGAACGATTCTTCGTTGGAGGAGATCTCTTCTGTGCTTTCGTTAATCGGCTTTTCCGAGGGTGGCAGAGCGTAGATCGGCAAGCGCTCAAGTGTCTTCACTGCGAGAATGCCAGCTAGAGTTGAGCAGCAGGTGGCAAAAAATGCGGTTCCGATAATGGCCGTAGGATTCTTGGATCCAGCGGCGGCAAGGAGGGCTACCGTCGTGGCCGGTATGAGTTGAATGGAACTGGTGTTGATGGCCAGAAATGTGCACATGGCATTTGTAGCGGTTCCTGGACGGGTATTGAGTTTTTCCAAATCTTGCATTGCCCGCAGTCCTAGTGGGGTTGCGGCGTTGCTGAGACCGAGCATATTTGCTGCCATGTTCATAACCATAGACCCCATGGCAGGGTGGTTTGCTGGAACATCGGGAAAGAGCCAGCAGAGGATGGGACGAAGCGCTTTTGCAAGGATATTCACCAATCCAGATTTCTCAGCGATCTTCATCAGGCCAAGCCAAAGAGCCATGACTCCAGCGAGCGGAAGAGCGATAGTCATCACTGCATTTTTGCAAGCGTCGAAGGCAGCGATTGTCACTTCCTGCAAATGACCAGTAAACCCTCCAAGAAGAACGGCGACGAGGACGAGCCCAAGCCAGATGTAATTCAACATGTGTTCAACATGCATGATGATGACC
The DNA here is from genome assembly GCA_964427235.1 of uncultured Chthoniobacter sp. GTDB lineage: Bacteria > Verrucomicrobiota > Verrucomicrobiia > Chthoniobacterales > Terrimicrobiaceae > UBA967. The sequence continues at coordinate 12,449 of CAYRTN010000004.1, forward strand.
CTAGGCGAAAAGCGCAAAACGGGTACTGGATCGTAGAATTGATTTTCTGAATATAACGATGTAGGGTGCCAAGTATGTTCCGCCCTGCACGGCTTGGGATACTTGTTGCCCTGTTTGTTACCGCCAGCCTGCTGCTTGCGGCGTCTTACTTTTATATTCGGCGGAGTCCGCTCCGTGACTATTTAGTCCAAGAACTGATCTTCCATGATCGATTCACTCGATATGATTCACTCATTTCCCAAGCGGCGGCTCGCCATGGAGTGAACCCTTCACTCATCAAGGCCGTGATATGGCGTGAAACTCGATTTCAACCTCAAATGCAAGGAGGCCACGGAGAGCGAGGCCTGATGCAAATCACTGAGGTGGCAGCAACGGATTGGGTTAAAGCCGAAAAGGTCGAGACTTTCGCGCCAACGGATCTATTCGACCCCAAGACGAACATTGAGATAGGCACATGGTATCTCGGTCGAGCCATCAAGCATTGGGCTCACAAAGATGATCCGATTCCATTTGCACTGGCCGAGTACAATGCGGGTCGCACTCGTGTGAAGCGTTGGGAAAAAAGTTCAGGCCTCATTACCGACTTCACCGCTGAAGATCTAAAGGGGGTGATGGATTTTCCACTCACAAAGCAATATGTGGCTAGCATTGTAGAGCGCTATCGCCATTACCTTCAGAGAGGTGAGTTTGGAGAAAAACCGCTGGAAACAACTGCTGTTGCTGCGCCAGCGAAAGACTGAAATCTCAGGCTGACTTTAGCACGAACCGGTTGAATATTTGGCGAGTTGATTGCGGAATCGGAACCGCCCCTACCTGCGTTGGCACTATATGGCATTTGACCATTTTTCCTGAAAAGACGGGGGAAGCCTGCGGGGATCCGTTCAGTGTAGCGAGGAACTCGTAGGTGACAGAACTTGATCCGACTTTTAAAATACGCAACTCGATGGTGATGTCGTCTCCGAATTTGCACATGCCGACATAGCTCACCTCAAGGGAGACGCATGGCCAAGCCGAAGTTTCCGTCAGAATGGGGATTTGGTGGGAGCGCAAAAAATCATGCTCAGCCTCTTCAACCATGACGAGCAAACGGGAAAAGTGAGCGACGCCAGCCGCGTCGGTGTCAGCAAATTGGATCCGTCGGGTGAGGGTGTGTGCGGCAGGGCTTGTCATAGCGTGGCTGGTGCTATCTTTTATTCAGATTCTGAAATGAATCCACACCTTTGAGACGATTCCTATCGTAATATTAAAAGAATGACAGCTCTTGCATCCCAGTCTCCAAAACCGTTGATCCTTGGCGCATGCACTCATTTAGAGGGCCCATCCACAGGAGATCTAGCCTCTGCAGAGGGTGTTTTGCGGCGCGAGTGGATTATTAATGACGACTTCTCTTTGAGTCCACTTTGGCTGGAATCCGCCCCCCTTTTTCCTAAAATCTTTTGGCGCTCGCGGAGCGGTGGGGCTCCATTATTGGCATTTGGTCAAGTAGCCACAGGAAGCGTGACAGAACTTTCTACCTTACTTGCAAACTCGGATTCCGAGATTCGAATTTTCGGCGGCTCCCGATTTGCTCTCCACTCCAGCTCAGAGAAATGGCTTTTTCCTAATGAGGTTTATTTCATTCCCAAGGTAGAAGTCACACGCGAGGGGGCTTTAACAAAGCTTGCGATCCACTTCACTCGCGATGATTTCGACACATCTGCCGTTTCCGCATGGCTCACAGGGATTGATAGCAGTCCCAAGCAAAGGAAACCTGGCATTCTCACCAGATCCGACCAACCCCATTTTTCGCTGTGGTCAGAAGCCGTCCACATGGCCCTCGGGCAAATTTCTGCTGGCGATCTGGCAAAGGTCGTTCTGGCACGTCAATCCACATTCGAGTTGGCGGAACAAATCTCCCCGTATGCGTTGTTGGCGTTGCTAATGGGAGAGACCCCAGCCTGTTTTCACTTTTGTTTTGAACCGACAAATACATCAGGTGCTTTTCTGGGAGCGAGCCCTGAGCAGCTCTATCGCCGACAGGGGCGATCTATTGAAAGCGAGGCTGTCGCTGGCACTCGACCACGTAGCCTCGATCCAGCGGAAGACACGCGATTGGAATCCCAATTGAGAGAGTTTACCAAAGAACGACTCGAGCATCGGCTTGTGGTAGACGAGTTGGCTCGGGCATTCCGTAAGATCTGTGCAGATTTTTCTCATGATGAAAAACCGGCCGTTCTCAAGCTCTCGAGGCTTCAGCATTTGCGCACCCAACTCCGCGGGGAACTTGCGGATGGATTGTCCGATGAGGCGATACTGGATGCATTGCATCCGACTCCAGCCACATGTGGTTCGCCTACTATGGAAGCCCGTAGCTTTATTGAAAAAAACGAACTTTTTGATCGAGGTTGGTATGCCGGTCCTCTTGGGTGGATTTCTCGAGATGATGCGGAATTCTGCGTAGCGATTCGATCCATGCATAGGATTGAAAATCGCCTCAACGTTTTTGCAGGTGCAGGTATCGTTGAAGGTTCAGATGCCGAACGCGAATGGATGGAGCTCGAAGATAAAATCTCCGGAGTCATCCATATCTTAGCCCCATGAGTGATTCGCCACTCACTAATCGGGTATGGGGTCGCATGGTGATTGATGGATTGCGACAGCTCGGTGTTCAGAGATTTTTCATGAGTCCTGGAGCCAGATCATCTCCACTCATTGCAGCTCTTGCCGAAACTGATGATGTCTCGGTGACCATTCATTATGACGAAAGGGGCATGTCCTTTGCTGCGCTCGGGCATGCGATAGCAACAGGGCTTCCATCGGTCTGCATTACAACCAGTGGATCTGCTGTGGCTAATCTTCTGCCTGCTTGCGTTGAGGCATCCCATTCCGGCGCACCCGTTATTTTTGTGACGGCCGACAGACCCCCGGAACTCCGCGGAAAGGGCGCCAATCAAACAATTCTCCAGCCAGGAATCTTTGGATCCTTTGTTCGTTTAGCCAAAGATCTACCTTGCCCGTATGATTCCAATAGCTCGATGGAGACTCTTATCGCCGTATTGTCCGAGGCAGTGGGTGTCTCAACGGGAACGAATCCTGGTCCAGTTCACTTGAATATTCCCATTCGTGAACCACTACTGGAGAAGGGCGTCGCAATAACGTCGTTGTTGATAGATCCGCTCAAGAAACCTCAATCCCAACTTCCAAGCCCGCCAATTTCTCTCAACTCCTTTTTCTCATGTGACTCCGGAGTTGTTGTGATTGGAAGGCTCTCCGCTCGCGAGCAAGTGAGTATTCAAGAGGTCATCGAATGGGCCAAACGTCTTGGCTGGCCTGTTTTTTGTGATGCTTTGTCCGGTGCTCGTCTCATCTGGGGAGGTATTCGGCATGGTGATTGGCTTTTACAAAGGAGCGATATTCCATCACCCACGCGTGTTCTGCATTTCGGCGGTGCACTTGTTTCCAAGCGGATCGGAAAATGGCTGAGCGCTTGTCATGGCGACGACTATATTCAGGTTAGGGAATCGCCACTACCTCTCGATCCATGGGATCAAAAACCCCGACTGATCAAATTGGGTGTATTGGAATTTTGCAGGTCCGTTGACCCACTTCCTCCATCGATCGATGAGTGGGCGTCTGCATGGAGGTCGGCGGATGATGCTGCGGCATTTGTTCTTCAGGAACAGTTGAGAAAAAAAACGGGGCTTTCTGAACCGGAGATCTGCCGCGTCGTAGCTCGTGTTGCTTCAGAGCGTGACCACAATCTCTTTCTTGCAAATTCGATGCCCGTGAGAGATTTCGATGCCTCGGCTGAGGCCCTTGGTGATGAGGGTGGTGTAGTTTTTGGTAATCGTGGCGCGAGTGGGATTGATGGAAATATCGCAACTATCGCAGGCATCTCCATGGCGAGTGATACCCCGCTTTTTGCGCTTATTGGCGATCTGTCTGCCTTACACGACTTGAATTCGCTCCCCCTGCTCTTAGGTCGCCGAGTCACGTTGGTGATTGTGAACAATCATGGTGGCGGGATCTTTCGCTTCCTCCCGCTACCAGTGAAACCTGATAAACGAGAGAAATATTGGGAAACTCCGCACAACTTTGGTTTCGCGCACGCTGCGGCGCAGTTTGGAATTGAGTATCACTGCCCAACTTCCATTTCAGCCTTAAATGATTTGCTAAGCGCGCCTTTGAATGGTCCCCGGATTTTGGAATGCGTGACAGATCGTGAAGAGAACGAGCGACTTCACAAGGTTATCGCGGATCACATCTGCAAACTAGATCTCAAATGGCCTCGCTAAAACTGCATCGTTGGGGAAACCCCAACGCTCCAGCATGGTTGTGTCTTCATGGCTTTATGGGGACGGGTTTCGATTGGGATGCCTTTGCTTACGCAGCATTAGCGCTCAACCCAAATCTCTCGATTTTGGCTCCAGACCTTCCCGGACATGGTGAAAGCTTTTCTGTTGATTCTGATTTATTCGAGAGTCAAATCTTCGCCCTTCTCGATGTAGAGAATTTAGGGGCTGTTACTTTAATCGGATATTCCCTCGGAGGGCGTTTAGGCCTGCAGACCATTCTTTCAGATGCCCACAGGTTCTCTGCATTTGTTGGAATTTCCACTTCTGCAGGCCTTGATATTCAAAGTGAACGTGACCAGAGAAAAGACCTCGATTGCCAGCTTGCCACTCGATTGAGTGGCATCACAACCGAATCTGCATTTCGTCAGTTTCTGAGCGACTGGTGGGAATTGCCGGTTTTCAAATCTCAAACCCGAAGCTTGGAAATGAAGAGCAGTTTCATTGAGTCGAGAATGAAGCAAACCCCTCAAACTTTGGCTGAATCTCTTATGCGATGGAGCCCTGGTGTTCTTCCATCTTCATGGGATTCGCTTGGTGAATTCCACGGACGTTCCTTATTCCTAGCAGGTGCTGATGATGAGAAATACGCTCAGATATCCAAAAAACTGGCTGCGAAAATCCCGGAAGCTCGTTTTGAAATCCTGGCCGAAGCTGGTCACCAGATCCTCATTGAAAAACCGCTTGAGGCGGCTCGATGTGTGGTGGATTTTCTTCAACACAGAAGCTAGTGAATTTCGGCATTGGAAGCCGTGCGGGTCGTGATTATTTTGATGAGATATGAAGATGGCTCTCGATTGGAAAACCGAATTGCATTTTGAAGACATCCGCTATGAAAAAGCGGAGGGGATTGCAAAAATCACCATCAACCGTCCTGAGTGCCGTAATGCTTTCCGCCCGCTCACTGTTCATGAGATGCGAAATGCTCTTCAAGATGCACGCGACGATTCTTCTGTCGGTGTTGTGATTTTGACTGGCGAGGGCGAGTTGGCATTTTGTTCCGGTGGGGATCAGAAGATTCGCGGTGATGCTGGTTACTCCGACGAGGGTGGTGTCGAGCGATTGAATGTCTTAGACTTTCAAAGGGAAATTCGCACCTGTCCGAAACCTATCATTGCGATGGTTGCCGGCTGGGCGGTCGGAGGAGGCCATGTTTTGCATGTCATGTGCGATCTGACAATCGCTGCAGATAATGCCAAGTTCGGTCAAACTGGACCTCGAGTCGGTTCCTTTGACGGTGGATTCGGCGCCAGTTATCTGGCTCGTATTGTAGGTCAAAAGAAGGCCCGCGAGATTTGGTTTCTTTGCCGCACCTATGATGCAAACCAAGCTCTCGAGATGGGCCTCGTGAACAAGGTCGTTCCTTATGAGGAACTGGAGGTGGAAACAGTGCAATGGTGCCGTGAGATTCTTGAAAAGTCCCCGCTGGCGATTCGTTGCTTGAAGGCAGCTCTCAATGCCGACTGCGACGGGCAAGCTGGCCTGCAGGAACTCGCCGGTAACGCGACTCTCCTTTACTACATGACCGAAGAAGGCCAGGAAGGCCGGAATGCATTTGTGGAAAAACGGAAACCGGACTTCGGAAAATTCCCCAAACGTCCGTGAGTCGAAGCCTCCTGAGTCAAACAAGGCTTTGGCTCCTGGCCAGTCGCCCCAAGACGCTCTTCGCTGCCCTAGCGCCTGTGATGTTGGGAACAGCACTCGCTTACTCGCTGGGTAAAGGCCATTTCCCGAGTGCCATTGCCGCTTTACTTGGAGCTATCGGTATTCAAGTCGGAACGAATCTCGCAAATGATTATTGGGATGCAAAAAAAGGGGCAGATACTGAAGCCCGATTAGGCCCCATACGAGTCACCTCATCGGGACTCCTTTCTCCGCGAAGCGTATTTATCGGAATGCTCCTCGCTTTTGTTGCTGCGGCTTTTGCTGGTCTTTATTTGATTTATGAAGCGGGTTGGCCTGTTTTTTGGATCGGCATTATATCGATCTTTTGTGGGATCATTTATACTGCGGGCCCGTTTCCCCTAGCGTATCTGGGACTTGGGGATGTTTTCACTTTTGTTTTTTTTGGTCCGGTCGCGACTGGGGGGACCTTCTACGTGCAGGCGCATGCCTTTTCTTTCAATGCTCTTTTATTGGGGTGCATTCCGGGGTCCTATTCAGTAGTTCTCATCGCACTCAATAATCTGCGTGATCGGGATTCCGATATCTTGGTGAACAAAAAAACTCTCGCTGTTCGTTTTGGTGTAACCTTTGCGCGCGCGGAGATCGCCCTTGGCCTTTATTCCCCCGTCATTTTTATCATGCTGTTCTATCGTGATGCCCATCTTGCTGCGCTTGCGGTAATCGCCAGCATAACGGTTTGCGTCCTCGGAGGATTAGCTGTCTTGCTGCCTGTGTATCGAATCCGAGACATGCGTTTGATCAATGGTCTGTTTCCGCGCACTGGGATGTTGAGCCTTGTGATAGCTTCACTCCTATCGATTTTCCTTCTTTTGTGAGCGCTCCGACTTTCCATCGCTACGAACTTCCTCTGACGAATGGAAATGTTCGCCACGGCTTTTTGCTTCAATGCGGAGGGGCGTGGGGTGATGCGGCTCCACTTCAAGGGTGGAGTTCGGAAACCTGTGATGACCTCTTTCGATATCTTTCGAGTGATCCGAATTTCGATGTCATCCCTGCCAATTTGCCTTCGTTGCAGTGCGCTATGGAAGGCGTAATGGCTTCTGCGGAGAACTTTCAAAACTGGCCAGTGCTTCACAACGAAGTGCCCATCAATGCACTTCTTCAAGGAACGGTTTCCGAGATCATCGATCAAGCCAAGCTTGCATTGGGGGAGGGATGCCGTTGCTTGAAAATCAAGACCACCCACGTTCCATTGGATGCTTTGCCGCATTTGTTAACGGTTATTCGTGATGTCTCTGAATGTACGTTCCGCCTTGATTCCAATCGCGCATGGAGTTTTTCCACATGCATGCAGGTTGCGGAAGATTTGCATGGGCTGCCGGTGGAGTATTTGGAAGAACCATTGCGAAAGGGCGAATCCCTGCCCCAGTTGATTGCGCAATGCGCGATCCCGATTGCTCTTGATGAAACGCTAAGGGAGATCGGTGCTGACGAATTGTCGCGTTATCGTGGCGCGGTCGCTTTAGTTTTGAAGCCGACTCTGATGGGTGGATTTGCGACGTGCTCCCGTTTTGCTGAGGTCGGTGCTTCGTTAGGAATGAAATCCGTCGTGAGTGCGTGCTACGAGTCAGGTGTTGGTATTTTTGCCCTTGGCCGATTTGCATCCTCATTGGAGAGTATTAGCGCTGCGGGTCTCGACACTTATTCCTACATTAAGAAAGATCTGCTCACGAAGAGACTTTCTCTCGATCGCTATTCCTTTTGTAGATCTGCCCCACTTCCATCTGTAGATGAATCCACTCTTCTTGATTGAGGAATCTGCCAATAGCTTTGGAGATTCGGTAGCGTTGCACGATCTCGCCAGCGGGAGGAAAATCCGTTTTCGTGAACTACCTGATTTTTTGCGAACGGTTATCAGGAGTGATGCTGAATGGGGATCCTCTCCATTGGTTACAGCGATACCGACGAGTTTTGATCATGTCGCCCTGCTGCTAGCGGGCTTCCTGTCAGGTCGCCTGATAGTTCCAATCAGCCCTCGGTTGCCTAGGATGGAAATTCTTAGACGCTCAGCATATGTCGGCGGGGAGGGGATCTATTGGGGGACGGATTTCGAAAAGATTGATTCTTCTCGCGTTGATTTGCCAGATGCGGGGACATTGCTTTTCACATCAGGATCAAGCGGATCTCCTAGAGCATTGCTTCATCATTGGGATGCTCACTTAGCGAATGCCAAAGGTTCCGCCGAACGCATTCCTTTGTTACCCGGTTGCGGTTGGCTGTTATCGCTTCCTCTTCATCATGTAAGTGGGATTTCGGTTCTCATTCGGTGTCTGTCCTCCGGAGCAACCAGCGTGATACCCGATTTCGCATTGCCCCTCGAGGGCCAGATTGCTGATTCGGTCATCACTCATTTATCAGTGGTTGCCTTGCAGTTGGAGCGACTGCTACGTGCTCGCGCGCCACTCCACCGCCTGAATGCGGTTCTTGCAGGAGGTGGGCCGATTTCAGCCAAACTAGTTGAACGTTCTATCCAATCGGGAGTTCCTCTTCATCTGACTTATGGAATGACCGAGACGGCTTCGCAGATCACGACCACAGAAAAACTCACCTCATGCCCGTCGCCGATTCACGCAGGAAAGCCTTTGCCAAGCGGGGAGGTTCGAATTTCTCCATCTGGAGAAGTGCAGGTGAGGGGAAGAACTCTCGCAACGGGAGTTTTAAATTCTGCGGGACAGATAGAATCGATCGATGATGCCGATGGATGGGCTTCAACCCGTGACGTCGGAACCTTCAATGAAAATAACGAATTAACCATTCTAGGTCGACGCGATCGAATGATCATCTCAGGTGGGGAAAATATCCACCCTGAGGCCATTGAGGCTATTCTTTCCGAGGTTACTGGAGTTGTGCGCGTCGCGGTTGTTGGTGTCACTCATCCAGTCTATGGAATGCGGCCCATGGCTTTTGTGGCAGGAAGTGTGAAGGAAGGGGAGTTAAGAGATTTTCTTGCTGAGCGGGTTGAAAGGTTCGCGATACCGGATGTTTTTATGCCATGGCCCGATGCTATTTCTCTCGAGGATGCCAAGATCGACTACAGCAATCTGGCTCGGGTTGCTGTGGAAAAAATACCTTAAAAAGGGAGCTACGTTTTTGTTGTGTGGAGAATAGTATGTCGGTGATATTCCAATGAGCGTGATTCGAAAACTGATAAACTACTTCCAATCTCTGGTTGCTAAATTGCTTGGATTGCACGACTCGCCAACCTCTTTGGCGGGCGGAGTGGCTATTGGCATCTTCGTAGGTTTCACCCCACTATTTGGATTGAAGACGCTCCTCTGCTTGGGGGCCGCCTACCTCCTGCGGTGCAATCCGATTGCCGCCGTGATCGCAGTCACTTTACACGATGTGTGCGCTCCATTCTGGCCAGTGATTCTCGAAGTAGAATATGAAATCGGTTTATGGATTCTAAAGGTACTGCATTGTGCTCCCGAGGTGACCGAAATGAGAGAGTTTCATATGCGCGACTTCATGAAGTGGACGACATTTCTTGGGATCGGTCTTCCTATGCTTGTAGGTTCGCTGTTTTTGTCAGCGCCATCCGCGTTGATCAGCTACTTTACTGTCTATCCTGTTTTCAAGCGTCGCGCCGATCGCCGGGCAGCTATGATTGAAGCGGAGAGCCCTTAATATGAAAAAAGGAACTGCAATTCTTTCCGTTATTTTGACGCTCGCAGGCGGATTTCTACTCGCTCGCGAGTCTAGCACGTATGCTTGGTGGGATGTTGTGTGGGTTTTACTTCTTGCGATATTGTCTTATATCGGGCTCGTGACGCATGCTGGCTTGGCCAAGGCTCGAGCCTGTGCAGGGATCGTAGTGGTAGTTTTTTCGGGTTTCATTGCGCTCACGGTTTTCACCGGTTGGCCACTAGGTCCAATGAGATTCTGCGGTCCAGAAGCCCTTAAATTGGGAAATTCCTTTCCCCTTTTACCTCCACTTCTCGCGTTTGCCTTACTCTGCCTTTGCCAAAAAACCGCAGCTCAGATTTTTTCATCTGTTGGTCGCAATATCTTGGCGATTATTACATCGGGATTCTTTTGCCTCACACTCGCAAATGGATTGGTCTTCCTCTGCAAAGCGCGGCTTTGGTGGTTGTGGAATCCATGGGGAGGGGGATCTGCTTATTTCCAAGTGGCGATGGCATTCGTGATGCTCGCTTTGACCGGTTTTTTCCTATCTCGCATTTATCCAGAAGACACAGGTTTAAAATTAACGCGATGGTCTCAGGAGGGCGTTGTTCTCCTTACCATCAATCTGCTTTTTATTGCGGCAAATATTTTGCTTCTTCCTGGGTTGTTATGAAGTCGGGCTTTTTGGAGTTTGTGCGCAACAGCCTCCGTAGCGAGGAACCAACGCATCCTCTGGATCAACGAATCGCAAAACGCTGGGTGAAGGAACGGTTAAAAAGACTTTTCCCACAACTGCGAAACGATCCTCATGCACTTGAGAAAGCTTATCAAGAACTCGGTCTCGAGGCCCATGAGGGCGCTGGTAAAGGGGCAGGAACAGTCTATGAGATCACACTTCCCAGAAGCTCTTAAGACAAACTCGGAGATTTATTAGTCCCAGAGTTTGTCGAGTCCCGCGCTAATGGAGGCGAAGAGTTGATCGATCTCCTCACGGGTAATGATCAGCGGCGGTGCAACGGCAATAAGATCGCGGATGCCCCGAACAATTGTGCCTTCCTTCCGAATGAGTCCAGAGGCGCGAACACCCAGGGCGCTAGTGGGAGTCAGGGCAGCTCTTCCGCCGCGAGGCACGAGCTCCATGGCACCGATGAGTCCGAGTCCGCGGATTTCTGCAACAGCAGGATGTTCGGCGAAGCTGTGGAGTTTTTCCTGAAAGTAAGGCCCCACATCGGAGCGGACGCGATCCACTAGTCCGAGGCTCTCAATCGTATTCAGATTTGCCAACGCTGCAGCAGCGCTTGTTGGATGTCCACTGTAGGTGAATCCATGAGCAAAGTAGCCCCCACTATGAATGACATCGGTGATTTCATCGCTGACCATCGTCGCTCCGAGTGGCAGGTAGCCACTAGTGATACCTTTCGCGAGGGTTATTAAATCGGGATCCAGATTCCAGAGACCGCTCGCAAACCAATCTCCCACGCGACCGAATGCTGTGATGACTTCGTCAGCTACAAAGAGGATATTATTTTTTCGCAAAAGCTCACGTAAACCGAGCAGATAACCTTGGGGTGGGGGGATGACGCCGCCTGCGCCTTGGACAGGCTCGACGAACATGGCGGCTATCGTTTCTGGGCCTTCTTCTTTGATGATGCGTTCCGTTTCTTCAAGGCACCACTTCCCGAAAGCTTCAGGATCTAAAGGCGAATTGACCCCATACGGATGCGGGCCGGGCACATGAATGAAGCCAGGGAGAGGAAGATTGAACGGGTCATAGCACGAGGGTAACCCCGTCATGCTTGTCGTCGCCAAGGTGACACCATGATATGCAAAAGTCCTTGATAGGATTTTGAACTTCCCTGGTTGTCCGCGCAACTTGTGATAGGCGCGAATGATTTTGAGGGCGCTCTCATTGGCTTCCGATCCCGAGTTCGAAAAGACGGTGTGATTGATTCGCGGAGGAGCTTTTTTTGCCAGAAACTCTGCCACTCGGATCGGAGGCTCGGTCGTGCTATTAAAAAATGAAGGGTAATACGGAAGTTCCCGCATCTGCTTGGTGACGGCATTTGTGATCGCGGCGCAGTTGTAGCCAACATTCACACACCACAAGCCAGCAAGACCATCTAGCACGCGGCGGTCATCCTCATCGACGAGGAAACAACCATCACCCGACTTGATTAAATGGGTGCCTGCTTCGTGCATGTCCAAATGGTGCGTGAACGGATGAAGGTGATATTGCTGATCGAGTGAACGCAATTCCTGCACAGAGGGGTTAGTGCTCATAGATTCAATTGTAGCACTCCGTGGGGATTTATTCCACCAAATCACGCAGGTCAAAATGGGGCCTCTTTTCGTTGACGTGGCAATTTCCCATCGACTTGACTGGCTAACTCCGCCACCTTCCCGAAATGAAGTTTGTCGATCAGATAAGGGTGCACGCCAAGGCCGGTGACGGAGGGAATGGCTGTTGCAGCTTTCGCCGCGAAAAATTCGTTCCTCGTGGGGGACCGGATGGTGGTGATGGTGGGCGGGGTGGAGATATCATTCTTGTCGCCGATCATGATGTCGATAGCTTAGTCGCCCTTTTTTTTGAACCCCTTATTCGCTCTAAGCGGGGTGGACACGGGAAAGGTAAAGACAAAATGGGGCGCAGTTCCGAACCCACGAGAATCAAAGTTCCGATCGGAACTATTGTCCACCGCGCCGGCCAAACCTCCCATGATGAAGTCGAAGAGGAACCTATTGCTGATCTTTCCGAACCCGGTCAGGAGTTTATTCTCTGTAAAGGGGGCGACGGGGGTAAGGGGAACACGCACTTTAAATCATCCACCAACCGCGTGCCACGTCAGGTGACTAAAGGCTATCCTGGTGAGGAATCTTGGTATCTTTTCGAGCTTCGCACGATTGCGGATATCGGCCTAGTTGGATATCCCAATGCTGGCAAATCGACGCTTCTTCAAAAAATCTCCGCCGCTAGACCCAAAGCCGCTCCTTATCCCTTCACAACATTACATCCCATTGTTGGTGTCGTAGATCTTCCTGAATATCATCGTGCTACCGTAGCTGATATCCCGGGTTTAATTGATGGTGCACATGACAATAGAGGGCTAGGGCATGAGTTTTTGCGGCATATCGTTCGCTGTAAGTCGCTATTCTTTGTTCTTGATATGGCCGGTAGCGAGGGGCGGAGCCCCATTGATGATTATCAGTCTCTACGTAAGGAGTTACGTCTTTACGATCCAACCCTTGCCGCTAAACCTTTCTGCATCATTGCAAATAAAATGGATTTGCCCGAAGCGGATGAGAATCTTAAGATTTTCCAAGAGCGCTTTCCAAAAGTCACTGTTGTGCCGATTTCCGCAGAGATGATCGTAGGAATGAATCAGATCATTGAATACATCGCGCAGAACGTTTTGAAGCCTCTTTCTGTAGATTCTCCTGAAGAGATCTCAGCTGAAGTTTAAATTCTTCTGCCAAGCAGTAAAGGTAAGTGCCGTTCCGGCGGCTGTGTTTTATAGATACGCTGTGACCTTTTTCTAGTTCACGCGAGTTCTTCTTTCACTTTAAGGGGAACCATCGTTCTCTAAAGCCGCGGCTTTTCGATGATTAGTGTGGCCCTTTATCTCGCGATTGTGAACAAACTCCATTCGAGCGGGGCGGTTATTGATATTGTCTAGGCATTCGCCGAGTTGCTCGTAACTTATTCACATACCAAGTAACACCTCAAGCAAATGGACATATCAATAACTTCGCATAATACATGTAATACATACTGCGTGCATATGGAAACCCCTGGTTGCCTGACGATTGTGATTTAGAAAGTTAGCCGAAGCCCTGCCGTTCTAGTACTTGAGTGGCGAAGCGGTGCTGACCGATATGCGACAAACCAGTGAAACCGCTACACGGATTTCCTATTCTCGCAGAACCGTGATCTCATAGTTCAACGAAGAATCGGAGCTTCTGCTTTCGATGCCACCCAAGGGTTTCACGGTTGGATCGAGACCAAGGAGCGTCAATTCGAATTCTTGGGCTTTTTCTAAGGAAACTTGCGCTAGAAACTTTTCGACATGATCTTTTGAGGTGTCTACGCATATAGCCCCCACTCTATTTAGAGCGGATCGAAGTGAGGTCTCGGAGACTGCGTTATTCGATTTCCTAAGGATAAAACTAAACCGCCGGATTCCGTCATCTAAGGCAGGCATGGGTAACTTGGACTCGGCAATGGAATCTAATGTCGCGCGGAGGCCCGGTGCCTCGGTTGCCGTTTGAGTATTTGCATCTGATATGGTCGTGCCGCTCGGTTTGGTGTTTTTTCGGATGTCCAAAAGCCCAAGAATCAAAATGGTAAATGGCAAGGCTAACGCGATTATAACGAGGCCGAAAATTTGAAAAACTTGGACATTGAGGCGGAAGCGCGGTTGGGGTTCCGATGGGTCGGGATTTTCGGATTTGTTCATTGTGGAGTCAAATCTAGCCAGAGCCTCGGCTTTATTCCAACGCAAATACGGAACACAGCATTGACCGCGACCCAGATGTGCCCGATATTCCCGACCTTTCATGTCTATCGAAAACACCCGCAACTTTTGTATCATCGCCCATATTGATCACGGCAAAACGACGCTCTCTGATCGTTTGCTTGAGGCTACTGGCACCATTCAGAAACGGGAGTCGCAGGAACAGATGCTCGACGCCATGGATCTTGAGCGCGAACGCGGCATCACTATTAAGTCTCACCCGATCGCGATGGATTACACGGCGAAGGATGGCAAGACTTACAAGTTGAACCTCTCCGACACTCCGGGTCACGTGGACTTCACCTACGAAGTGTCACGCTCTCTTGCCGCGTGTGAAGGCGCTCTGCTTATCATTGATGCCGCACAGGGCGTCGAAGCACAGACTGTGGCCAACGTCCACCTCGCAGAGAAGCAAGGCCTCAAGATCATTCCCGTTATTAATAAGATCGATCTGCCCAATGCGGATATTGAAATGGCCAAGAGGCAACTCGAGGACATCCTCGCCATTCCTGCAGAGGAAGCCATCATGGCTAGCGCAAAAGCCGGCATTGGTATCCATGAAATCCTCGAGACCATCATCGAGCGTATTCCCGCTCCTACCGGTCAACCCGATGCCCGCTTGCGCGCCCTCACCTTTGACTCGCACTTTGACGGTTACCGCGGCGTTGTGATTTACACTCGCGTGATGGAGGGTTCGATCAAGGCCGGCGACCCCGTCAAACTCATGGCCACCAACGAGGCATACGAGGTTAAGGAAGTCGGCGTTTTCAAGCCCCAAAACCCCAAGTTCTTCGCCCGCGAAAAGCTCATTGCCGGCGACATTGGTTACGTCATCGCGAATATCAAAACCAGTGCGGAGGTAAAGGTCGGCGACACACTCACGGGCACTCGTCAACCAGCGACGGAACCCCTTCCCGGTTTTCAAGTTGTTCAGCCCATGGTTTTCAGTGGGATTTATCCGATCAACACGGCCGATTTTGAGCATCTCAAGGCCGCCATGGCGAAGCTTCAGCTCAACGATGCCGCATTCCAATTCATGCCAGAGTCCAGCGTGGCGCTTGGATTCGGCTTCCGTTGTGGATTTCTAGGCCTTCTCCACATGGAAATCATTCTGGAGCGTTTGCGCCGGGAATTTGACATGGACATTATCGCCACCTACCCATCGGTGATCTATGAAGTTCTCCGGACAAATGGCGAACTCCTCCGTGTTGATAATCCGGATCAACTGCCCGATCCAAGTGTGATCGAGGAGATCAGCGAGCCGATGGTGCGTTGTTTTGTGATGATTCCGAATGAATACATCTCGCCCATCATGCAGCTCATTATGGAAAAACGTGGCGAGGTTAGCCACACGGAGTCTATCGACACAAAGCGCGTCATGCTGACGACCGAACTTCCGTTGAACGAAATCCTCGTGGATTTTGTGGATAAGATGAAATCCATCACCCGTGGTTATGGCTCCATGAATTACGAGCAGGCCGGATACCGTGCGAATAAAATGGTGAAGCTCGAAATGCTCGTTAATGGCGAGCCGGTAGACGCCTTTTCTTCCATCGTTCACCGAGAAAAAGCCGAAGCCCGTGGCCGCGCCCTCGCCGCTAAGCTTAAGGAAGTGATCCCGACCCAGCTCTACCAAGTATCCATTCAAGCCGCAGTTGGTGGAAAAATCGTGGCCCGTGAGAACGTGAGTGCGATGCGGAAAAACGTCACAGCCAAATGCTATGGCGGCGACATTTCACGTAAACGCAAGCTCCTCGATAAGCAAAAGGAAGGCAAGAAACGCATGAAAGCGGTGGGAACGGTCAATATCCCTCAAGAAGCCTTTGTGCAGGTTTTGCGAACAAGTTAATCCCCTCGCCTCCTCTCGGATTTATGTTTTTACTCACGCCTCGCTACATCAAGGATGCCAAGAACTATATTCATGGCGCCAAAAAGTTTCTTTCCTACAAAAAAGACATTCTTCAGCACTCGCAGGTTCGCCAGATCGAGTCGGGTATTCTTGATCTTCGCAGTGCCATCCGAGCAAGGAGTCGAGAAGCGGTATCTGTAGCAACGAGTCGTCTCGACGACCTGATTGGAAAATGTCTCCCGCCACCCAAGAATGCTTCCCTTCGAGAGAATATCGAGGTTTTCCTTGTGGCGGTGGTGATTGCCGCTGGAGTGAAGGCGTTCCTGATTCAGCCCTTCCGCATTCCAACAGGCTCGATGCAGCCCACACTCTACGGCATCATAGGCGTGCCGACCGATACTCCGCCACCGAATCCTCTTACCCGTGTATTTGAGTTTTTCATTTTAGGCCGCCACTCATTTGACCTTCGCGCCAAGGAAGAGGATGTTGTTGTTTCGCTGAATGAGAATACGTATGCGAATTTTTTCACCTTCACTCAGATTGTTTGCCGTCGCCATACCTACACGCTCTTCGTGCCCCGTGACCCGCTGATGCGTTATTTCCGAGTGGTCCCCGGACGCCAATTTGCAGCTGGCGAAGTGATCGCGCGTGGACACATGGATACCGGCGACCAGGTCTTTGTGGATAAAGTGAGCTACAATTTTGTGAAGCCCGCGAGCGGCGATGTCTTTGTTTTTAAAACCACGGGCATCCGTGAGATCGAGTCAGGGTTGGATCCGGCCATGGGCTCCCAACATTATATCAAACGGCTGGTTGGAATGCCAGGCGACCAACTTCGGATCGCCCCGCCCCTCCTCTATCTCAATGGCAAAGTCCCGACCGATTTTGTGTTCCAGCGAGTGATGAGCATGAAGGATGGGTACCAAGGCTATTCCAACGCAGGCCGAGGCGGTCCCGCCTTCCGCTATCTCGGTACACCCGAGGACACATTTACAGTCCCTGTGAATAGCTACTTCGCCCTCGGAGATAATAGTTACCATTCCCGCGACAGTCGGGATTGGGGAATCGTCCCTGAGCGCAATGTGGCTGGGCGCGGTCTTGTTGTTTACTGGCCCTTCAGCAATCGCTGGGGCCTCATTCGCTGATTGCTAGGGACACACCTTCACTTCACAGCGAACGCCTGTTTCCATTTTTCTTCTCGAAAACCCACCAAGAAAAGCCCGTGTTCCGCATCGATGGCGAACGGGCGCTTGATGAGGTTTCCGTTTTGGGTGAGCTGATGGAGAACGGCGTTCGCGTCCATCGCGTCGAGTTTGTCCTTCAGACCGAGAGCGCGGTAATCCTGTCCGGAGGTATTCAGGATAGATCGCGTTTGTCCCTCGCACGCACTCAACATGGTTTTGAGTTCATCCATGTTTGGCGGAGTCTCGCGGATGGGTAGTTCTTCAAAATCGATGCTATTTGCGCGCAACCAGTTTGTTGCATTTCGGCAAGTCGAGCAGGGCTTGTAGGTGTAGACTTTTAGCATTTCTTTCGGCTTTTTTAACGGAACTTCCACGTAAATCCCATTTCAAATGCATTGAGTGGGAGGACAGTGGATTCGCTGGCAAAGTCTAAGCTCTCACTAAATGGACGATCGCTTACCCACGGCGATTCGGGATATTGGAGGGAAGTGAAGAAAACTCCATCTCCCGACAAATCCGGGAACTTATTGAAGATAGAAAGGGGCACGTAGGGCCTGAAATGTGTCGCAACGCTGAGGTTGGACTCCGCCGCGACTTCTAAAGGTTCGGCACCCGATTCGAGTAGAAGTGTTAAATCTTGGGCAGTTAGGTTGCAGCCAGGCGAGCGCAGCATCCATCGGCCCTCACTCAATCGCCCGAAGGCTAAAGCCTCAACAAAATGCGCCCCCACCCAACCCGAGGCATTTGCTATCAGGAGTGGGGTCCATGGTTCATCGGATAAAAAATCCATCGTTCCATTCTCCAAAAGCAAACGCCCTGCAGGCAATCGAGCCTGGAGATTCGCAAGAGTGAGACGGCCTGTGGGAACTGGGGATTTCAATGTGCCACGAAGGTTCACATCCCAAGATATTTCTCCAGCAAGGGGGGGGCTCCCGACCCGAACCGGTTCCTTTGAGGTCACGGACAGATCAAGGGCGCCTTGTGATGCCGGTGAGAAAATCGACAACAAGGAAGCCACCGAATCCAAGACCGGTGATTGGGACGGTTCGAATGAAAACAAGGGAATGATATGGAGATCACCAGGGATCACGGAATCCACGAATTCCACGGAACCACTGAGAAGGGAGTTGGGTAGGTCGCCAGCGGAATGCAGTCGCATATCTGCGAAAAGGGACGCCTTCGGATTCATTTGGAGCGGGATTTTTACCCCATTGAGAGTCAGATCCCATTTCGGCAGCCAGGCTTGAGGGAACTGGCAAGATCCACTGATCTGAAATCGACCAGGGGCGATCTCGCCGACACATTTTTCGACCCAGAGGGTATCCCCGACGATAGTGGCTTGCGCGTCGACTTTATCGATTCGCGAGGGAAGCGAAGCGAGAGAAAATCCCGCCTGCTTGAAGCTGGCCGCTCCATTGATCACTGGGTTGGCGAGGCTGTTAGAGAGTTTTAGGTTTCCAGAGACCGATCCACTCAGGCCGCGTAGAGATGGAAGAAGGGGCCGGAGAAGAGCTAGGTCGGTTTGCGGGAAGTCCACCCAAGCCTCAATGGGGGCATTGATATCCACGATGGTGAATTTGCCGTCTTCATTTTTCTTAAGAGCAAAAGGAAAATTGGCCTCGGCACTGACTGGACTCATACCGTCTTTTTTAAAAATGGCGCGCAGGGATGCGGCACCAGCAAGAGTTTTGAAATTCACCTCCATGGTAGAATGTTGAACTGGGGATGCACTTTCGAAGGTGAAGTCACGCAAAGTGAGATCGGCATCCGCCTTGCAGTCACCAGTTGGACCGAACGCCTCCGCGCGCATTTTTACAAATCCGCGCAAGGGAGATTTCTGACCGGCTAAAAGCATGAGATCCTGAAGGTCGATCTCGTTGGGAGTGGCTGCTTGGAGGTAGATATTTTTATGATCCAATATCGAGGCAATCCAGTCGGCATCGCCCCATATGGCAAAAGGATCAATCGGCACAAAAGCCGCCCCCGTTAGCAATGGCTTCGAGTTGGTGCTGATTTGAATGTCTTTGACCGTCAATCCGGCTGAAGTGATAGAGGCGAGCGAACTCAGATGAAGTTTCTCGCTTTCGATTTCCAACGTCGAAAGCTCTATGTTTTGCGGGGAATAGGTGCCAACGAATCGGCCAGTAAGTCCTGCTGGTGTGAGTTGGGATGTGAAACGTGAGAGTTTCAGATCGTAGGATCCAGTGTGCCCATTTGTTGACCCTTCTCCTCTCCAAAGGATGCTGAGTGCGCCACCGTAGATGGATTCCGCGCTTTGCTCGTTAAACGGGCGCAAATAGGAAGCCAAATTGGTGAGGTTGGCATTTAGTTCCGCCGTGTAGGTATGTGGGGCCGCGAGATCAGCGGTTCCCTTCACTGCGATCAAGTCCTTGCCGGAATGGACCTCACAGCGAACGAGTTCGACCATTTTTTTTCGAAAGACCATATCCAGATGCATTTGATTAAGGAGAAGCTTTTTGTAGGCGACATCCTTGGCCTGAATGCCGAGAAACCCATCCCATTCCCCGTCCCTGCCGCTCAGTGATCCTTCCGCCGTAAGTTGGCCGGAGGTCTCGCCTAAAGGAACCCCGAGTAATCCTGTGAGCTCGCCGAGTTCCTTCATGTTGGCTCGGATATTCACCAAGAATGGAGCTTCCATGATTTTCGACCAACCCTCTTCGAGTGAGACCTCACCATTCAGGGTGACACGATTTTCTTTTTGCTGGAGATCGAAATTGGAGACCAGCAATCGGCGATGAATCAAGCTAGCGCCAATATCGAGAGTTTCCCACCCACGATCATTCCAGCGAAAATCACTAGCAAGAATGTGGATCGAGGCCTCGGCATCCACTGGACGGTTCCCATTGCCGCGAAATGTCAGTCGCCCCTCGGACAAGCAGCCTTGAGCTTTCCCTGACAGATTGAAGAGCTCAGGGAGCTCATCTACGGTGATGTCCGATGCGATGGCGGCCACATCCCATACCCAACCGCTTGGACTTTTCTGAAATTGGATATCCCCGCGCAAGGCACCACCATAAAGCTGTGTTTTGAAGCTGATAGAAGGCGCGAGGGCCGCATTAGGTCCCAACGATATCTCCTCAATCAAAATGTCAGGGAGGAGTTGCATGTTACCGAGCCTGACGCTGCTTTTCCCCCAACTTGTGTCCGCAGCAAGAGGTCCAAGAAACTTTTTAAATCGCCCGATCTGGATATCCAGACCCGTGAGATTCAGATAACCGGGCTCGAGGTCATTCAACTCTAGGTCCAGACCTTCCAAGACACATCGGCTATCCGTGCCGATCAATTCCACACGTGACTTGGCTATCACAATGGATTCTGGCGTTTGACTTTCATCCACGAGGAGTGAAATCAAACCGGCGGGCGTACCCAAAGGCGTCGCATCTGAAGATCCGTCATCCTCGGGTTGCCGTGGATCGATGAGACAGTCCAAATTCAATACCGACACCTTCCGAATGAGGTCTTTCGGATTTGAATAAAGAGCGAAAGGACCATTCCATAGGACTTCCATTCGCTCGATTGTCAGAAACTGTCGTGTGAATTTAGGGTTTTTCTGTGTGATGGATAGCCCTTCGATAACCAATGGACTTCCGATGCCCGCGCGCACAGAGTCGGCGTGGAATTCCATCCCTCTCGAGGTGCATAAAAATCCCAAGCCATAGCGGAAAGCAAAAGACAGAATCGACGGATTCAGCATAGCAAGACCCATGAGGACGGCTGTGAGCAGGATAAAAAAACGTTTCATTCAAAAAAATCTAGCCGGGGCAATCGACGGCATTACCCTCAATATAGACGATGTTATGCGTTGCAATCCAGCTTGCGAAATCAATTCCCGCAGGAAGATTGAATATTGTGAATTGCATAGTGATGGGCATAGTCATCCCACCTTACCGTATTTTTTGCACATGCGCATCGCCCGTTGGTTTATTTTTGGACTTCCTAGCCTTTTGATCTTGCTGGTTTGTGTTTCATTTTGGAATGAGACCCGCCTTTCTAAGGAAAGAAAAAATGAGATGACGCTCGGCTTGATGGGAGAACCCTCCTCGCTCAACCCGATCCAGCAAGCCGATAGCGCTTCATCGGAGGTCGCGAGTTCCATATTCAATGGTCTTCTCAAATTTAGCCCAGAACTAGAAATCATAGGTGATCTTGCCCAGACGTGGAAACTCGATCAGACAACAACCCTTTTTTGCCGCGATGCAGCAGCAGCGGAGAAGATTGCGTCCCAATTGCAGGATTGGAAGAACGATTGGGCAGGTTGGACGCTCGAGAGCGTTGCCGTCGCGGGGCGCACCGCACTTTTAAAATTTCGCGAACCCGGGTTGGTGACTTCTAAGGAGATCGTTTCGCGCCTAGTCGCTGAGGATTTGGCGCCAGTAACGAATCTTCGCATCGAGGTGAAAGAAGGTTCTCGGGAAACGCTCATGAAGCTCAAAAACGCATTTCCAAGCTCAGCGATCATTCGTGAATGGGTGGAGTCTGGGGGCGCTTTTGAAATTACCACCGATCCGGGGTTCGTTCCTGAACTCGAAAAGTGGCTCTCCGCTAATGGCGGAGGCACGATCAAGGAGTTGGAAAAAGTCTCCTTTCTGGCCGAGCCTCAGGTTACCTTCAAACTTCGCCCCGATGTAAAATGGCATGATGGCGCCGCCGTGACCTCACGCGATGTGAGTTTCACGTACGAGGCCATTATGGACGATGCCACCGCGTCACCTCGCAAGCCGGATTTCGATTTGATCCAGAGCATTCAGACGCCAGATCCCCAAACGGCCATAGTCACCTACCGCAAACCCTACTCCCCTGCCCTAGAGAGCTGGATGATGTCTATCCTTCCATCGCATCTGCTGGAGGGAAAACCTCAGAGTTGGTGGGCCGAGAATTTCAATCGCTGCCCCGTGGGGACCGGGCCATTCATTTTCGACCACTGGAAGACAAACGAACTAATCCATCTGAGGCGCAACCCGCATTACTTCAATGCTCCTGGGCCCTGGGTCG